>JAOAPG010000277.1 GCA_025462785.1 Acidobacteriaceae bacterium | reverse complement strand
GTATGGGGCTGGTTTCGCTGCTGGATACTCAGCAGCGCTTCTCGTTGGTTTCATGAACCGCCGGATGCGGAACCGCAAGTCCGGTGGTGTGGGAGGACGGCGGGGGAAACCCCGCCTCCTACCCGATTCACGAAGTGATCGTCAATATTTCCGCAATACTCCAATCACTCTGCCCTGAATTTCGACCGTAGCTGCTGGGACGATAATGGGTTTCATGTTCACGTTGGATGGCTGCAGGCGGATGTTTTCGCCTTCCTTGTAGAATCGCTTCAACGTAGCGTCTGTGCTCTCGATCAGTGCGACAACGATGTCTCCATTGTGTGCGGTCTTTGTTTTTTCGACTAAAACGTAGTCTCCATTGAGAATTGCTTCGTCCTGCATCGAGTCTCCACGGACCTCGAGCACAAAGACTTCTTTGGAGCGGACGAAGTCCGCAAGCGAAATAGTCTCAGGAGTCTGCACAGCTTCGATCGGCTGCCCCGCAGCGATCCTGCCCAGGAGTGGTAATACCAAGCCCGTATTTACCGACATTGCCTGCTTCAAGCGGCCCTTAGGCGGAATCAAGTCAATCGAGCGGCTGCGGTTGTAATCGCGTGTAAGTAGACCCTTCTTCTCGAGATTAGTAACGTGTTTGTGAATGGTTGCCAGTGAACGGAGGCTCATTCCTTCACGAATCTCCTCATAGGAAGGGGAATGACCATTCTTCTGCACGAAGTCGGAGATGAAATCGTAAACCTGCCTTTGCCGCCGAGTGATCGCCATGGAGCAATTGTTGGCGAACGGAAGGCGAATGTCAAGAACGAAGTGAGACAGTCAGGTACTTACTTTGCGAGCACATGCCCGCCTCTGAATAGTGCCGAGATGCCGCGAATGCAACTTCTTTAGCTTTGAAGGATCAATATAATTAGCTATCGATGAACCGACGGCATAACCTGAAAGGATCGGATACATGGCTACAAAAATCAATAAGACCGACGCAGAATGGCAGAAAGAGTTGACTCCGGAGCAGTACCGGATTACGCGTCAGGCAGGCACCGAACCGGCGTTTACCGGAAAGTACAATAAAACCAAAGACCCGGGCGCCTATGCCTGCGTTTGCTGTGGGGAGCCTCTATTCAGTTCGGAAACGAAATTCGATTCCGGAACGGGCTGGCCCAGTTTCTTTAAACCAATCAGCGAAGGAGCGGTTGAGGAAGAGTCGGATCGAAGTTATGGGATGGTCCGTACCGAAGCACGTTGCGCGAATTGCAACGCTCATCTCGGGCACGTTTTTGAGGATGGCCCGGCTCCGACGGGCTTGCGCTATTGCATGAATTCCGCTTCGCTCGAACTGAAACCAAACGAAATCAAGAAGTGATTCTGCTCGTCCGCTGAGCGAGAGATCAAACAATTGTGGGGGCTTGCGCCCCCACTTTTACTCTCAAAGCGTTTGTTCTGGTCCCTAGTTGCCTGCGGTAGCAGCCATTGCCTTAGGCGCTTCTTCTGTACTTTTCGATTTGCCATTCTTCTGCTCCGTCGAGCGCACTTGCACGCTGCCGGTCAGGATTGCACCATCTTCCACGCTGATGCGCTGGGTGACAATGTCGCCCGTCAGCGCGCCTTCCGCTCGAATATCGACGCGGTCGCCACACTGAATGTTGCCCTTTACTGTGCCCATGATTACGACTTCGCGAGCAATGATGTTGGCTTCCACGCTGCCGTTGCGTCCAATCGTGACCCGATGATCTCCAAAGTTAAGAGACCCTTCGATGCGGCCATCGATAAACAGTGATTCACTGCCGCTGACTTCACCTTTGATGACCAAGGAACGGCCGATGCTGGCTTGCTCAATTGGTGTGCTGACAGTTTTTACAGGAGTAAAAGAGTTTTGGTTTGAAGTGGATCGTTGGGAGTTCAAAGAGTTGTCCGGCGATTGCAACATAGGTGCGACCTTCCTTGGAAATTCCGAGCGGCGGAGCAGCTGGGTTGCCGCATGCGGTTGGCTCTAGGGCTTCGGACACTATGGCATGAGAAGTAACCAATAGTAGAGTTACGAAAGGGCGTGTACTCCCAAAATAATGTTTTTCAGCGCAGGGATTTGTAGCTCATGCTTGCAGCGCCTGCCCTAACTCTTCCCATTCCGCCATGCTGTTTTGTAGTTCGGCTTTGTGCTTACCTAACTCCCGTGCCTGGCGCTCGATTTCTTCAGCGCTCACAAAATTCTGTAGCGCTAGTTCGCAACCTTCAATCGAGGATTCGAGATGAGAAATCTTTCGTTCGAGTTCCTGCACGCGATCTTCAATCTGTTTCCGTTTAATGGGGTTCAATCGTTTCGACTTGCCGTCTCCATCGGATGAGACAATCGCTGGCGCCGCAATTGGAATAGGTGCACTCTTGGACGATGCAGCAAGCCGCTCCTGCATTTCGGCAGCTCCGCCCTGCTTGCGCCACAAATAATCTTCATAGTTGCCGGGAAAGATCTCCACTTTTCCATCTCCCACTTGGAAGATTCGGGTGGCCAACCTATCTATAAAATATCTGTCATGTGAAACTAAAACGACTGTGCCGGTGTAGTCACTAAGTGCATCGAGCAGTACGTCTTTCGCGCGCATATCCAAATGGTTCGTTGGCTCGTCGAGAAGCAAGAAGTTTGCTGGGTGCAATAACATCTTAAGCAGGGCGTAGCGATTGCGTTCTCCACCCGAAAGCACGCCGATTTTCTTGAACACATCGTCCGCGGAAAACAAAAAGCAGCCGAGAAGGCTGCGTAGTTCCGTCTCAGTGGAAACCCGCGAGATTTCGCCTAGATCGTCAAGCACCCGCGCATCGGGATCGAGTTCTTTGTACTGATCCTGCGCAAAGTAATCAGCCTGCACATTGTGGCCGAGACGATATTCTCCACCGCTCAGATGTTCTTGTTCAGCCAATAATTTGATCAGCGTTGACTTGCCCGCGCCGTTTACCCCGACTAAAGCAATGCGGTCGCCTCGCTCAATCATGAAGCTGACATCGCGGAACACCGTCTTCTCGCCATAGGATTTCGCTACACCTGAAAACTCAGCGACAATCCGTCCGCTCGGTTTGGGCTGCGGAAAAGAGAAGTGGATGGTCTTCTCCTCTTCCGGAATCTCAATCCGCTCGATCTTCTCTAGCTCCTTGATACGGCTCTGAACTTGCTTGGCCTTCGTCGCCGTGTATCGGAACCGATTGATGAAGACTTCGAGTTGTTCAATGCGGTCGCGCTGATTTTTGTAAGCAGCAACGAGTTGCTCGTTGCGCTGCGTCTTTTGTGTTAAATACTTGTCGTAATTGCCGGTATAGACATGGATGCGTTTGTTCCATACCTCGGCAATCTTGTTAACCGTCACGTCGAGAAAGTAGCGGTCGTGCGAGATCAAAACAAAAGCATTGGGATAATGCACCAAATACTCTTCGAGCCAGTTGCGTGCTTCCAGATCGAGATGGTTTGTGGGTTCGTCCAGCAAGAGCAAATTTGGTTGTTGCAGCAGCAGCTTGGCCAAAGCCAGCCGCATCTGCCAACCTCCGGAAAACTCGTCGGTCAAGCGATTCCAATCGTCTTTGCCGAAACCCAGGCCTGTGAGTACGCTTCCCACCTGCGCGTCAAGGGCATATCCGTCGCGGGTTTGGAATTCGTGCTGAATCTGGTGGTAACGGTCGGCGATCTGGGAGTATTCGGCGGAGGCATGGTCGATCTCAGACATGCGCGCGGTTAGGTCTTCCATCTCCTTTTCCATAGCCTGGAGACCGGAAAAAACTGACATGCACTCGGCAAAAACAGTGCGTCCGGAGAGCGTAAGTCCATCTTGCGGAAGATATCCGGCAGTGATGCCTTTGGCGGTGCTGATGGTGCCGTAGTCGAGGCTCTCCATTCCGCCAAGAACCTTCATTAGAGTGGACTTACCGGTGCCGTTCGCGCCGACAAGGCCGACGCGGTCGCGAGGCGTAATCATCCAATCAGCTCCTTCGAACAGGAGCTTGTGACCAAAGCGTTTTCCAGCAGAAGACAACTGAATCATGGCTTAGATTTAATGGTCTCATGAGAAAGGATTTGAGTGAAGACGGTCTTGATGCCTTCGCAACAGGCGCCCTATATCAGATCGTGCGGGTGGAGGCGGCTGTGCGAACAAGGATATTTTTCGGCACATCTCATTGCCGAGCCGAAAAGCTCTGCACGCAAATCGCGACCATGGCGAGAGGGAAACTAGCCTGACATGAGATCACTTCGGCAGATGCGAAACAACGCCCAAAGATTACAGCGTGCGTGAGTTAAGGTTAATTTAAGGACCACTTTGATGAACTTCGATGCTGCTCTCATCCTCGGGGCCTAGGAGAATAAAATGCGACAGTCTCTGCAGATTTGCATGATGACGTTTGTATTGTACGCGCTAACGGTGAAGGCCCAGGACAAGCTACCGTTGAAATTGATTGCGACCACTCCGATGCCAGGCTTCACAGGTGATTTCGACCATTTTGGGCTGGACATCAAAGGAAACCGTTTATTCCTTGCTTCCGAAAATCAAAAGACGGTCGAAGTATTCGACCTCGGGACGGGAGCGCGGATTCGCAGCATCACAGGCTTCGGCCAACCGCTCACGATGGCTTATCTGGCCGAGTCCAACAGTCTTGTCGTCACGGACGGAGGTGATACCGACGCAGTCGAGCTGGTGGATTGTAAAGAGTACAAGATAATTAACACTCTGAAACTGGGCAAAGGGGTGGATCACGGTGCGTACAACCCGATAAACAAATACTTCTATGTGGAAAACGGCGGTGGATCCGAGGGCAAGACGCATGTGATGACCATTATTGACACAAAATCCTTTAAACAAGTCGGTGAGGTTGCCGGGCTTCCTGGAAGCTCCAATGAGGGCATGGTCATTAATCATGCGGGAAAAAAGCTTTATGTGAACCTCACGGGCACAGATGAGGTTGGAGTCATTGATCTAAAGACTCGCCAATTGATTGCCAGGTGGCCGTTGCCTGACGCGCACGTTGCGCATGCGATAGCCCTGGACGAACGCAATCATCGACTGTTTACCGCCACCCGCAAACCGCCAGAGTTCATTGTTTTCAACACCGACACGGGCAAAGTTGTGACATCCCTTCCTTGCGTAGGCGTCAACAGTGACATGTCCCTCGACGTTGCTCGCCAACGAATTTATGTAACGGGCAGCGATACAGCGTCTGTTTTTGAACAGCGTGACGCGGACCATTACGAGCACATTGCCGAGGTGCCAACAGCATACCGTGCCAAATCATCGATTTTTGTGCCCGAGCTGAAAAGACTTTATGTCGCGGATTCAGGTAAGGGAAAGCCAGATGCGAAATTAGCGTTACAAATTTTCGAAGTTCAATAACAAGATGTTTAGCAGGGTATTCTGGATTCAGTGCAATGGATTCTGGTTGCTAGCCAACGCTCTGACGGCGGCATTCAGGATGGAAGTTTGTTAAAGCGTCGGAACTAAATGGCCTGTTCGCTTGTGTGGTGACGCCCAAAGTTCTGCAAACCAGCGGACCGCCTGCTCCGCTGTTTGTTTCATATATTCTTGACCTGCTCCGCCATACATAACATTTCTTCAGTATGTAACTCGCGTCACTCATCTAGTAAGTACTAAGGTGGCATTTCCTGCGGGCATCTGCTTCGTGATAAATTTTTTACTGTGGGCGCGTAGCTCAATCGGATAGAGCATCAGATTTCTAATCTGAGGGTTGCAGGTTCGATTCCTGCCGCGCCTACCAACTGCCCGCAGACCTACTTTCTAGCTGACCTCCACATCCTCGTAGAAACATCGCGCGGGAAATCTGTCAGCCTCCCACTCCGTGCGAATTCCATTAGCCGCGTGTTTGAGAAGATATCAGTTTATTGTCAATTCAAAATCGCCAAATTACACTACCCCGGAAAAGAGCAGCTTAGCCATTCGAGAATCGTTCGATAGCGAACAGTGAAGCATAGTTGGCGCTAGTTTAGATGACAATGATTAAAATTCTTTGCTTCCGGCTCTGTTGCCAAACGTCGTAGAATGACTCAAGAGTGTCCTGGCAAGTTATCCGAGCGTTATTGTGTTATTTGCGCGGTATTAATGAGTTGCCAGTGCGCTTCTGCTCCGCCTAGCACAATTCCGAAGGTGGCAAAGATGCGGCCTGCAATTCCGCTGAACTCCGAGATCAATCTCATCTTGGAACGCCTGCCACCGCCTAGCAGCGCTGCCGTGAGGTTCAGAATAGGGGAAGCAATCTTCTCGCAAGGGGATCCAAGCGATGCGATCCTTTACCTTGAAAGCGGCCTCGTAAAGTTGACCGTGAACTCCACGGAGGGCAGAGAGGCTGTGCTTGCGCTTATTTCCGCCCCAGCTCTTTTCGGTCACGAATCGGTTCAGGTGCCCGCTCCTCTGCGGTCAACGAATGCCATAGCTAAGTCGGAGGTGCGAGCGATCCAGATCGATGGCCCACCGCTGCTTCGACTCATTTTGGAAGACGGTGCTTCGGGCAACATCTTGATTCGTTCTTTGCTCGGGCTTATGGCCGAATTGCAAGAAGACTTTGCCGACCAATTGCTTTACAGGGGTGAACACAGGCTAACTCGCCTTCTGGCTTCCCTCGAAGAGCTGCGTGATAACGGTTCTCCGGCTCCACGAATCAGCCAGGAAGAGTTGGGAAGTATGATTGGATTAACCAGGCAGCGGGTAAACAAGCTTTTAAAGCGAATTCGTTCTTCAATCTGCTAACAAAGTCGCCAACCACGTCCCTGACTCAAAACCAACACATGCTAATGTTGGTGGAGAGGTGCAGGTTTGCTTCTAAAAATTGTGCAGGTCGGCGAAGAAGTTTTGCGTACCCGGGCGCGTTTACTTACGCGCGAAGAAATTCTCAGCGAAGAAACTCAACAACTTGTTGAATACATGCGTGCGACTATGCAGGATGCGCCCGGGGTTGGATTGGCCGCTCCGCAAGTGGGCTTGCCTATAAAGTTGGCTGTCATTGAGGATCGTGCAGAGTACCACGCCCAAGTCGATCCCGTTCGAGTAGCGGAACGCGAGAGGCGCCCTGTTCCATTTCACGTCCTCATCAATCCAAAGATTGTTTCGGCGGACTCCGCTTCGGTTGAGTTCTTTGAAGGCTGTCTAAGCGTCGAGGGATTCTCTGCCATCGTGCCTCGAGCTCGCACCGTTAAGGTCGAATATCTAGACGAGAGCGCTGACCCCCAGGTGATTGAGGCATCAGGTTGGTATGCGCGTATCCTGCAGCATGAAATCGATCATCTCGAGGGAACGTTATACATCGACCGGATGCACACTCGAAGTTTTATGAACGTGGAGAATCTAACCCGGTGCTGGAAGGACTTGCCTATCTCGGAAGTCCGGGCAAAGCTCGGCATATCAGTAAGCTGAAATAGGCACTTGGAACTTGATTGTGCTCCGGATTTGCGAGCATCATTTTCGGCGTTTGTGTTCACAGCTGGGGGTGTTGATGCATGCGTCTGGCAAGACGAGCTCCGCAACCGGCGTTCCTCCTACCATGTGCGAATCGATAATCTTGTCCACGTCCGCAAGCGTAACTCGCCCGTACCAAACCGCATCGGGATATACCACGACGGTGGGGCCATGTTCGCATTGCTCCAGGCATCCCGACTTGTTAGCTCGAACTCTTGTTCCCGGAATTTGACGCTCGGTCAGCTTTTGCTTGAAAGCTTTGTAGAGTTCGCCGTTCCCGCTTGGATCACAGCTCCCGCGCGGGTTGTCGAGTTGGCGCTGGTTTCCACAAATGAAGATGTGTCTTTCAAATTTACCCATAAATAAACTGTACAGGATTCAATTCGTCATTGTTGAAGTTCAATCCAAGCTATTGATGGATCGTTTTAGAAAATTCGAGAAGGAGATCGTTCATCGCTAACCCGCCACAACGTTTTGATGTCCTAGTCCTCGGAGCAGGCGCTGCCGGTCTCATGTGCGCAATCGAAGCTGGCAAACGCGGCCGCCGCGTTGCTGTTCTTGAACGTGCGGAGCGCGCCGGGAAGAAGATCCTTATCTCGGGTGGAGGTCGTTGCAATTTCACTAACATTCATTGCACGCCGGACAACTTTATTTCAGCGAATCCGCACTTCGCCAAGTCTGCTCTCGCCCGATATGCTCCGATGGATTTTATTGCTTTCGTCGAGAAGCACCGCATCCCGTATCACGAAAAGACTCTGGGGCAACTCTTCTGCGACCGCTCTTCCAAAGACATATTGAACATGCTCGAGGCGGAATGCAGGGAAGTGGGAGCACGCATTGTCCTGAACACGTCAATCGGCGAGGTTTCTAAATCCGACGAGTTCATCGTGCGCGCCGGAGATGAGGAATTTCGAGCCCCTTGCCTGGTAATCGCAACTGGAGGACTCTCGATCCCCAAAATGGGTGCGACCAGCTTCGGCTATGACATTGCGCGGCAATTTGGATTGGCAATTCGCGAGCCTCGCCCTGCATTGGTTCCTTTTGTGCTCGCGCCGGAAGATCGGGATCGATATTGCGATCTAACAGGGGTTTCGGCCGAAGTAGTCGCATCGTTTGATGGTCAGAGTTTTCGGGAAAAGATGTTGGTTACGCATAGAGGACTTAGTGGTCCGGCGATTCTGCAAATTTCGTCTTACTGGAAACCGGGTCACCCGATTCGTGTCGACCTGGCACCTGGTCAGGAGATCACGACCGCTCTGCGTCGGCCAAACTCCGTACGAAATATGACTGCGGCGAAATCAGCTTTCCAGCAATTCCTGCCGAACCGGTTCGCGAGCCGGTGGCTGGAAACGCACGAGCCTGCCAATTGGACGAACCCGGCACTGGATCAGCTTGAAGATCAATTACACAAATGGACGATTACGCCAGCCGGAACAGAAGGTTTCGCGAAAGCGGAAGTAACCGCCGGAGGCGTCGACACAAACGAGCTCTCAGCAAAGACAATGGAGAGCAAAAAAGTTCCGTGCCTGTTCTTCATAGGAGAAGTAGTGGATGTAACCGGCCATCTAGGAGGATTCAACTTCCAATGGGCATGGGCCTCAGGAGCGGCGACGGGAAAGGCAGTGTAGACACCACTCCGATAACAGGAATCAAAATGGGGTAAGGTGGCTCCTCCCTCGACCGAAGCCAAGCGAGGTGCCCTCACATGCAATCTAGAACGTGAACTTCGCAGCCAATTGGATTCCGCGTGGGCCGCCGCCGCCCAGAAACGGATTGCCGATTCCTACATCACCAGTAGCAGTAATCGGATAGCCACCGGTGGCGCCAGCAACCTCGCGGCCGTTGACGACATGGAAGCCGCCGGCTCCAGCGTCCGCAATGAACGCCGGCAAGAACGGATTGGCGAAGTTCGGATGGTTGAGCACGTTGAAGAATTCGGCCCGGAGTTGCATAGTTAGCCGCTCCGTAATCGCCGTCGTCTTATAGATCGCCAAGTCCCACTGCTTAAACGTCGGTCCGTGCAAAGAGTCGCGGCGTAGATTCCCGTAGTGCCGAGTACCCGGTACGCAATCAAACGCGGTACCAGTTGGCGCAGCTTGTGCAGCTGCTGAGATCGTGCACGGGATTGCAAACGAACTCATATTAAGGTAGTTCAGCGGTGTGTGGGGATGGTACACAATGGGTCCGACCACGTCGGGACGGTCGAAGCCGTTGCCGCTCCCACTGTAATCATCCTCGAAATTGTAGTTCAGCTGGAATGGTTGCCCGCTCTGCAGCGTCACGGAGCTGTTCATGCCCCAGCCATTCTTCAGCCGCCGCATGTTCCCGCCCATCGTGGGCAGGTCGTAGGCAAAAATCCAGGTGAACCGGTGGGGCACATTGAAGTTCGAAGGCCCATATTCAAGATTGGGCCTGGTACTGTCGTTTGGCTGTGCGGCGTTTGGCTCAAAGTCTTCACCATCACTCGAATTGTCCAGCGACTTCGACCATACATAATTCACGATCGACGTCACTCCATGCCATCCGTTCACCCGGAAGCTAGTCTGCAACGAGTTGTAATTAGACTTGCCAGTGGAGTTCTCCTGCAGCACATAGAATGCATTGTAAGGATTGCCGTTGAGCGGCCGCGCTGCCCCGAATGGGAATCCGGAACCCGGTGGGGCGGCACCAAAGTCGTATATGCAATTGCAAGCTAAATCGGCCGCGTTGATTTGTGCCGCACTGGGCTGGCTTAGGTCAAAGAAACGCCACAGCCGATGCCCCTGCGATCCTACATACCCGATCTGAAGTACGGTCTTGCTCGAGATCTGCTGCTGGAAGTTCAGGTTGTAGTTCTCCATGTACGGCGTCTTAATGTTGCGGTCGAAGCCGAAAGCATCACACTCAAAACTACAAGTGGTAGTAGGCGCGTACACCGGACTTCCGGCAACGATGGGGCCACCAACGGCGCTCGTGGAAAGGATTGGTTCCGGGCCGATGTTGTTATATGCGGGTCCGGGATCAAAGAAAGGCGCGTATGGCAAGTGGCCCAGAACCATGTCCTGGGAAAACGAGTCAAAGAAGATGCCGTATCCGGCGCGGACTACCGTCTTGCCTTTCCCGGTAACGTCCCAGGCGATACTCACACGCGGGGCAAAATCTTTTTTGTCTGGGTTATATAGCCTGCTCAACCCCGGCTGTCCGACCCGCGTGAGTGTAAACGTCCCCGTCCCCGGAGCGGGTGAGAGACTAGTAATGTTGCTCATCAGGTTGTTCTTCTCGCCGACCACACCGAAGTAGTCCCAGCGCAGCCCGTAATTCAAAGTCAGGCGTTGCGTGAGCCGATAGTTGTCCTGGACGTAGAAGCCAAAGTTATTCTCGAATGTGTGACGGGTTGAATCTCCGAAATATTGGAAACCGCTGTCCACGGTTCCAGAGAGGAAATCCGCCAGAGTGTTGAATTTCAGTCTGCCGCGAAAGTACTTGTCGAAATACTGCTGCACGGTCGTGCGGTGGTAGTCCACACCGAACTTCACGTCGTGCTTTCCCAGCTTCCAAGAGAAGTTATCGATAACTTGAGCGTTGCTATCCACGCGGTGGCGTGGAAGGCTGCTGGTTGCACCGAGTTGAGCCACCTCATTCACAAGGATGATAGGTAGACCCGCATCGGCAGGGCCGGTGCCCGTATTGAGTCCAATCGAACTCGGGTGAAAAGTCTGATCAGCTGGGAAAAATCCCTCAGCAAACCGGTTCCAGCCATAACGCAACTCATTGACCTTGTTTGACCCAAATGTGTGTACGTAAGAGAGTGAAACTAGCTGCACTCGCGTCGGCGTGAACGTGTTGAAGCCTGGCAACTGACCACCCGAAGCCGTTAATGCCAAAGGAAAAGACTGAACGCTGTCCCCGAAAAAGTATCGTCCCGTGAATATGTTGTTGGCATTGAAATTGTGGTCGACCTTGGCAATGAAACTTGACAATTTATTGAAAGAAGGCGACACCACCGAAGCTTGGCCGCCACCCAGGTTCGGCGCTGGCCAGGGATGACGCGCGAGTAGGGCGGCGATGACGGGATTGGTGGCATCGCTTGGGCTCAGCGCACCACCGGGCCCACTGCCCGTGGGTACGCTAGCTAGGGTCACGACTCCCACTTGCTCTTGTTGGCCCTCGTAATCCAGGTAGAAAAAGGTCTTGTCCTTGATAATCGGCCCTCCTAGCGAGGCGCCATACTGGTTATTGTGGAACGGGGCCTTCGGATTAGAGGTTCCGTTTGCGTTCTTCACTGGATTGAAATAATTGCGCGCGTCGAGAGCGCTGTTGCGGAAATATTCAGCGGCCGTTCCGTGCAAAGCATTCGTACCACTTTTGGTGACAATGTTGACTACAGCGCCGGCATTCCGACCATACTCCGGTTCGAAGTTCGAGATTACACGCACTTCCGCCACCGCGTCGATCGGGAGAATGGTCGACGGAGTCCCGAAAACACCGGCCTCATTGATCGCCGGATCATTGCGGTAGCCGTCATTCATGTCCGTTCCATCGAGCAGATAATTATTGGAGCGCCCGCGAGCACCGTTCATCGAGAACTCGCCAAAGGATCCGGGAGAATCTGAAATTTGATCGGGGGAACCAGCAACACCGGGGTTGAGGTAAATGAGCTTGGTATAGTCTCGGCCGTTTACCGGAAGGTTTTCCACGGTCTGGCTGGTAAGTATGCCTCCGAGGTCATTCGTGGTGGTTTCTATCTGAGGCAAAGCTTCACCCGAGACTTCTACCTTATCGGTGACTTGTCCGGTCTTGAGTGCTGCATCTACCCGCCGCTCGGTAGCTACGTTGACTGCGACGTCGTTTGTGACTGATGTCTGAAAGCCGCTCAGAGATACTGTGACCTTATAGGTGCCGACAGGAAGTTCAGGAATCGCGTAGCTTCCGTCCGCGCTGGTTTGTGTAGTGCGTTCTAATCCCGTATTCACATTGCGCACTGTGACGGCAGCGCCAGACACCACAGCACCAGACGGGTCCGTAACCGTACCGAGGATTGTTCCACGAAACGTCTGGGCTGAAAGTGCAGTCGCTGTGAAAATGATGCAAGACAAAATTAACCGCAATCTCATTGTCATCTCCCCTTGTACTTCGTCGGCCCGATTGCTTGGGTTTTTGGAAATGTAAACAATTGTAATCGTGTTCCAATTACTAAACCGTAGGCACGAGCTCTTTCAACCCTTAATTCTTTTTTATGTGACAAAGAAAGGAACACAGACGTGAACTGCTGTTAAAGAAAGCGATTGTACCCCAGAAAGGAAGGAATAGTGGAATGAGATGAGGTAACTGGTTTGAGCGCTAGTCGGCTACTCTCAGGCTGAAGCCGTTCTCAATGCTTCGTCGCTCGGTTCCGGAGTTGCCTCACGTCGCTTGCCGGGCATCATGGTGATCATTAGAACACTCGCTAACACCAGCAGGGTTCCTAGAATTGTCCGAGGGCCGACCGTTTCCCCACCCAGGAAATATCCGACGGCGACGGCCACCACTGGATTCACATACGCGTATGTTCCAACCATGGTTGGCGATTCATAGTGCAACAACCAAACGTAGGCGGTAAAGCCAATCAGAGAACCGAAGACAATCAAATAGACAAGAGCAAACCACGCCAACGGTGAGACGTTAAGGAGATGGAATCCAGAAAACTCGCCAGACACTGCGGTAAGAACAAATAGCTGCAATCCGCCTAGGAGCATTTGCGCGGCAGCGCTCATGGGCTTCGACGCAGGCAGCGTTAGCTTGCGGGTTAGGATAGTTCCGACTGACCACCCCACTGCCGCGACGAGAATTGCACATACGCCTACCCGGTCCAGCGACGCTTCGCCAAGCGAAACTGACTTGGCCATCAGCACCGAAACTCCTAAAAGTCCAACTAAGAGTCCCACCGCGAGGCGCACGGTAAGCCGCTGCGTTCTTAGGAAAATAATCTCTAGAAGCGTAATAAATAGAGGAATGCTCGCGAGTATAACGGCCGCAATACCGGAGGGGACTCGCTGCTCGGCCCAGAAGAGAGAACCGTAATCGACAAGAAACATCAGAGTGCCAAGAAAAAATGCGCCCTTCCACTCCTTTAGAGAGGGCGCAGGTGTGCCCTTGAGTCGCATCCAGGCATACAGAACGAGGCCAGCGAAGGTAAAACGAATTGCCGCGAGCAGGAAAGGTGGAACCTCGTGCACGCCCACACGGATTCCCAGGTACGTGGATCCCCAAACGAAATAAATAATAAAAAATGCGCATAAGATCTTCCAACGCGCGGGCCTGGTGATACCGCTCATAGTCCAACCTCCCGACATGATTCGCACATAACCATCTAATCGACGTATGATGGTTAATCAAATTCTCGGCGTTTGCGTCTAACCTGTCAAGCGCCCTATGATGGTTAAATACCGCCGATGGCTAATCTCCTCCAGCAAGCGCGAGTTGCAGTTCAGGAATTCGAAATCAGCGGTGGAAATTTAGCCCTCGATTTCGCGAATACGGTTTCAAGGCGTCGCTCTGACCAAGTCGAGGAACTTTTGTGCTCCTACCCCGATCTTATTCGATGGGCGAGGCAGGCCGGTATTCTTTCTTCCGCTGAGGCGAATCGAATTTCTCGCCGTGCTGAAGATCATCCCGAGCTAGCGGCCAAAGTTCTGCAACACGCGATCGAATTTCGCGAGGCTGTTTTCAGGATCTTTTCCGCGATCGCTGCTCATCGGACACCGTTAGACTCTGACTTGCAAATTCTAACGGTTGCATTTAAAAATTTGTCCCGCAAAGCAGAACTAGCATGGACATCGAATGGCCCGGATTGGCGGTGGACCGATCAAGGTGACAGTCTGGAGAAGATCCTGTGGGTAGTGGTGCGCTCTTCTCTGGACCTCTTAATGTCAAGTGAGAAAGAGCGCGTGCGGGAGTGCGAAGCGGAAACCTGCGGATGGTTGTTCATGGACCATAGCAAAAACCAGAGCCGCCGATGGTGCGATATGAAAGTGTGCGGAAATCGCGAAAAGGCAAAGCGCTTTCACCGTCGCAATCGCTAGCGCTGCCTTTTGAAATATTGGACAGCACGCTCGTGAGCTTCGGCTGCCTTTCTGCTTGCGAAAGTTCCCAGATTGCGTCGCTTCCCGGTTTTAGGGTTTTTCTTGCGCGAGTAAAGCCGGTATTCACCGGATTTCAGCTTGCGAATCACTCTGCACTTTCCATCTGCCACAAATCGTGAATTCCCGGGGAATCGCGATTCACGTTGGGCTCTGCTCACGCCTCCTATTGGATAGGCGGGTTTAAATCGCAGTGCAATTGCGTATGTTGCGCGGGCGGCGTCGGCGGATTGGCCCACGGCACGTTGACGAAATCAAAGAACTCGGCACCCATGTCAATTTGCGCCGCATCACGGTATGTAAGCGAACTCACATTAAACCGCTCTTCAATGAGCTTTAAGATCGCGGTGTTATCAGCAATAGCATGGGAAACATAGTTTTTCTTGGTGAATGGCGAGACCACGATCAAAGGCACTCGATAACCGGTGTAAGTGAAGTCGCAAGTAGGTCCGCTAACTTTAGTGCATACATCTCCACCTACACCATTTACCGGTTGATAAAGATCCACGGGAGTAATGCCATCGGGCGACGCTGCCGCCTGCGGCGCGAAGTGGTCATAGAATCCACCGAATTCGTCGTAGGTCAGAATGAATGCTGAATCTTTCCAACTCGGGCTCGGTTTGCTCGGAGTTCCCATAACCGCGTCGATAAGAGTCTTAACGTAAGCAGCCCCGGCTTGAACGCTGCAACAAGGTAGCTGTCCGGGCTGAGGATCAAAATCCGCAGCATGTTCGTCGAGTCCCGATCCCGATGCTGGCTCAATCTGCGCCACCTGGGGTAGAGTTCCAGCTGTCGCGTCGGCATAAAACTGTGAGATAGGAACTATATTCTGCGGATAATTGTTGACGATCGTTTGACCGTACGCGAAGTTATGCAGGTAGCTGACTAAATAAAGACAACGCGGAGTCGTATCATTTGATGCGCAGCCGCTGTTCGGCGGCGGCGTGGGATCGGGATGAACATAGACCTTCCAGGTGATTCCCGCATTCTGCAGTTCTTCAAAAATAATCGGCGTAGAAATCTGACCTTGATCCTGAGAATTCGTACCATTGGGATAAGCATATCCGTGAGACGTGCCGCCGATCAGGTACTCGCGGTTGGGATTGGTTCTGCTCATGAGCGAAGAAAACCAGTGGTCCGATGTGGCGAAATTCGAAGCCATAAAATAGTAATAATTGAGATCGCCGGGATCAGTCGGATCATTGGGATTACCGCCGTCGTAGTAGCCCATGACGCGGACGCCGTTGGTATCCATGAATTCAGAACCTGTGCCTTGGGCATTAGGAGCTCGCGAATCGTGCCCGGTCGTCCAGACAAAGCCGTCCAAGACCGCCGGGTTTAACCCAGTTGGATCGTTGTAACTCCAATCCACGTGACTTTCATTCCACGAGGGGCTTGGATTTTCGACACACGCGGTCTGCAAATGGAACGACTTAACCGCAGCTGCAGGATCAGTATTGTCAAATACGCAGTCTTGGAATGGAGCGGGCGGTGGATTATATGGGAATGCGGGATTACATCCGGGATTTGTTGGAATTGGACCTTGTAAAGGCGGTGCTCCGGAAGTCGGATTAAACTGCGGCAGTCCATCGAATGACTGATCGGGGTAGCCGTTGTCCGCCCAATATTTTCGGAGTTCTCCGAAGTAATGGTCGAGAGATCGATTCTCTTGCGCCAGAAAAATAATGTGGTTGATGCTTTGCAACGACCCGCCGAATGCGGCGTTCACCGTTGTGGCCGCACTTAGCGTTACGACGCATATGCTGGTTCCGCTGCAACCGCCGCCGCTCCATCCTGTGAAGCTGAAGGTATTGCCGGGAGTTGCAGTTAAAGTGATCTGCGTGCCGTTGGCGAAACTGGCAGAACAAGTCGTAGGACAGTCAATACCGGTTGGATTGCTGGTTATCGTGCCGCTTCCCGCGCCGGACATTGTAAGGGTGAGGACCGAAGACGGTACCTGGCTGAATGTCGCTGTAATCGATGTTGCGGAGATCAGCGTCACCGCGCACATACCTGTGCCGCTGCAACCTCCACCATTCCATCCCGTAAACGCAAATCCGTTTCCAGCAGTCGCGGTGAGCGTAACCTGGGTGTTATTTGCGAAGCTGGCGGAGCAGGTAGACCCGCAGCTAATGCCTGAGGGACTGCTCGAGACTGTTCCCGTGCCTGATAAAACTACAGTCAATTGCGAATTTTGGGGAGGAGGAGGAGTGCCGCTGCCGCTTCCTGAGGTTCCGCCGCCACCGCAGCCTGCCAAAAGAATGAGACCGATGAGAGAGAAGGAGGAAAATAAAAATAAGCGCACTTTTATACCCCACAGCACTCGGCCAGAGCACATACACACTCCTACAATTGTGCTTTGGATGAGCGTAAGTGGTTGCTGGTTGGCTGTGTAGCTCGAAACTGCCCAACTGAGGCGGGTTGTGGGCAACCCGCGTTAATGTTTTCTTAATGCACAACGGAAAGCATTCAAGTAGTGATGGCAATTAATGCGGTCGCACTATAGAGAATAGAATGCCCTTGCGACGAAACTGTTCTTATGCTCGGCCTTACCATTTGGGCCGAGTAATCGCCCCTTCTGATGCGGACGCTACCAGCGCAGCATATTTGCCAAAGACTCCTGTGGGATACCGCGGCTCTGGTGCTTTCCACTCTGACAAGCGCTGCTGCAGTACGTCATCGCTGATTTCGACTTCCAGGATGCGCTTTGTTATATCGATGTTAATGACATCCCCTTCGCGCACCGCCGCGATAGGGCCTCCCAGAGCAGCTTCCGGAGAAACATGTCCCATCATCAGGCCGTGAGTTGCGCCGCTAAAACGTCCATCGGTGAGCAGAGCTACCGATTTCCCCAAACCTTCGCCGACAATCGCGCCGGTGACGCTGAGCATTTCTCTCATGCCAGGTCCACCTTTTGGACCTTCATTGCGAATGACCAGCACGTCTCCCTCTTTAATTTGCTTCGAGGTCACGGCGGTCATGGCTTCTTCTTCTGATTCGAAGACGCGAGCGGGACCGCGATGACTCAGGCGCTCATGTCCACTGATCTTCGCAACGCATCCCTCCGGCGCGATGTTGCCTTTTAGAATTACCAGGCCCCCGGTTTTCTTGAGCGGACGATCAAGTGGGGCAATGACTTCCTGCCCTGGCGTCTCTATCGCGCTCTCGCTCTCGGCGGATAGACTCCGACCGGTGACTGTCAGAGCTTTGGGCTGAATATGTTCTCCGCGAATCAGGCGACGCGCCAGCAAGCGAATGCCGCCAGCACGATGCATATCGGCGGCAACGAATCTTCCTGAAGGCTTGAGATTGGCCAGCAGCGGCGTGCGCTCGCTCACAGTTTGGAAGTCATCAATATCGAGAGGAACTCCGGCTTCGCGAGCGATCGCCAGCAGGTGCAACACAGCATTCGTGGAACCGCCCGTTGCAGCTACCGCCGCGATCGCATTCTCAAAAGCTGCTCGGGTGAGAATATCCTTTGGAACAATGCCCTTCTTCAATGCATTCAGCACTACTTCACCGCAGCGAAATGCAATCTCGTCCTTCTGCGGATCCATTGCCGGAACGCTGTTGAATCCCATCGGCGATAAGCCGATGATCTCCATCACGGTAGACATTGTGTTTGCAGTGTATTGCCCGCCGCATGCACCCGCTGCGGGGCACGCCACATTCTCTAGTTCGTGCAATTCCTTGTCCGTGATCTTTCCAGCAGCATTGGCGCCCACTGCCTCGAACACATCTTGGATCGTGACGTCCTTTCCCTTGTAAGTTCCCGCGGCAATCGTTCCGCCGTAAAGCACCAACCCGGGTATATTCAAACGCGCCAGAGCCATTCCGGCCGCGGGGATAGTCTTGTCGCAACCGACCACGCAAACGACTGCGTCGAACATCTGTCCACGGCAAACCAATTCAATGGAATCAGCAATTAATTCGCGGCTTACCAGCGAGGCGCGCATTCCCTCGGTTCCCATGGTCTCGCCATCGCTGATCGCAATGGTGTTGAACTCCATGGGAGTGCCGCCAGCCGCGCGAACGCCTTCCTTGACTTTGGCCGAAAGCCGCCGTAGATGGAAATTGCAGGGCATGGTTTCAATCCAGGTGTTGGCGACGCCGATCAGTGGCTTGGCAAGATCGCTGTCTGTGAATCCGATGGCTTTGAACATGGCTCGCGCTCCAGCCTGGTCGCGCCCATCAGTGATATTGCGGCTACGATGTTTGAGATCCATAGGGAATAAAGATTATGCCAGAGAAGACTGCAGTTAGAAATTAAACTGTCATTTCGACCGGAGTTGACGCGCAGCGGGAACGGGAGTGGAGAAACCTGTTTAAGCGCTCTACAAATTTATTTGTCATTCCGACCGAAGTTGGCGCGCTACGCGGCAACGAGAGCGGAGGAATCTGCTTTCGGAAGTGCTGCACTCTTGCACTTGAGGATAAGCACTATGCCATAGCCGCGCTGATCGACATTCCCCGCACTCCCGGCGAAGTTGGGGGATGCGGCGCGAATTCCCATTCGGTAGTCAGCTCCAAGAAATTCTTTGGCGCAGCTGCCGCCTTAACTTCCTCCACATCTACAATCGCGTGCCAGTCGCGGCAGAGTTGCCCTATCTGTTTTGCATTGACTTCGAGCAACAGAATTACAGTATGAGCATTTTCGGCAGGGCTGGCCTGAACATAAGGCATGTCGAGGGCGCGCCGCGAAGCGGCATTCAGGATGCGCATCAGCGTGCCTTGCGTATTGCGATATGTAATGTGAAACGCGTGCATGGTCTTCTCCTAAATATTCCGGCCTATTCTTCTTCGAACAACATTTCCGACAGCGCGGCTCCCGCAGGAACCATCGGATAAACATTCGCTTCCGGCTGACAATCGAAAACCAGTAACTCCGGGTCTGACGACCGCAGAAAACGGTCCAGCGCATCTCCCGTTTGCTGCGTAACCGGAAACTCGCGCATTTCGTCTTCTCCGAGACGCGACGCATGAATCTTGTACGCTTGGGCAATGGCAATGAAATCCGGGTTATCGCTCAAGTCAGTTTCGGCGTAATTGCGCGCATAAAAAAGCTGCTGCCACTGCCGCACCATGCCGAGATATTTATTGTCGATGATCACATTCTTGATCGGCA
>JAOAPG010000270.1 GCA_025462785.1 Acidobacteriaceae bacterium | reverse complement strand
GGAATCCTGCTGCCTGCTTGACAAAAGCCGTTTACCTGCATAAAGTTCGGACAATTGCTTGATCCGACCTAATTTCCTATAAGGTGCCCAGGTATGAAAAATGTTTACGAGGTTCTGAGACAGAAAGAACTCGAGCTTGCAAAGCTGGAGAAGGAAGTAGAAGCCTTACGGGTGGCCGCCCCTTTGCTCTCGGATGATAAGGAAACGGGCATGGAGACGGCTAACAACAAGCCAACATTAGCGAGCTCTTCCTCGCAGTCTCAACAACCACTTCGGATTCCGCAGCCCGCCATCGCGACACCGCCCCCGCAGCAGGCCCGCGCTGCAGGCTGGGAAGATAGCGCCAAGCGTTGGCCGTAACATTTCGGTTGGTGACTTCTCAGTTCGAAGAGCAGAAGAACGCTTCGTTTCTCAGCAAGGCCTCCAGGCCTTCGATAATCCGGCCTGCATCCGATTTCGCTACAGCTCCCCGGATACCGGCATTACGAGCTTCTTCCACAAGCTGACGAGACAGATGCATGGTGAACATCAGAATGGGGATGTTAGGCACTACTTTCCCAATCTCTCGGGCAGCTTGCAACCCATCCATACCGGGCATTAGGAAGTCGAGAACTATTAGATCGGGAGCAAGTTCTTGCACTTTCTGGACGGCGTCTCGGCCATTCGGCGCTTCTCCGCAAACCTTCCAGTGGGGATGCTGCTGGAGCATATCCCGAAGCCGCTGGCGGACCAACGGACTATCATCAACAATGAGTATTCGGGTTTCCAACTTGCGGCTCCAATCCCGTACATAAACTTACCGCTTGTTTAGTCACGCAACGTGACAGATCCTAGCACGTAAACCAGCTGCCAAACCTACAAAAACACTGTAGGGGGACTCGGGTCCCTAGACGAGCGCCTCCCCGAGTTTAGACTCTTAACTGGGCAATTTACGCTGCAAAGAACACCCTATCCTTTGTTTATTTGTCATGTAGACAGACAGTTAGATACCCTGAGATTGGACGGGACGCGCAGAATCGGCCTTTTTTGAGTTCTGCATCCTCCGATACTTCGGAATGTCGGGCCTACCCGGCAATCATTTTCCCTAGAATTTCTTTTAGCAGCTTGCCGCAGACCTTTGCAGTAAGCCCGCGACATCCTGCTTTGGATTGAACTCCACCAGGTCGGCACCCACTATCTTCCCGGAAATTGCGTATAGATGCGAAATGGCTTCCCGCACCGACATTCCACCAGGCTCGCGATGTGAGATGCCGGGGGCAAAAGCCGGATCAAGTACATCGACATCAAACGAAATATAGATCGGGCGACTTAGCTTCAGCCTCTCTGGCGCGGGTAGGTTCGACATCTCAATGACCTCAACACCAAAGCGAACAGCTTGCCCTCTTTGGTGCGCGTTATTGGTGCGGATCCCAAGCTGAATCAGGCGTTTCGCGCAACGCTCTTCCATGATTCGTGCGAATGGACAAGCATGCGAATACCTGTTGCGTTCGAATTCGTCATAGAGGTCTCCGTGAGCGTCGAAATAAACGGTTGTGAGATTAGGAATTTTCTCCCCGAAAGCGCGAACGATACGTAATCGAATGATCCCCGCCAGGGCTTACCGGACGGGACCCTTGACCCAACAGCTTTCCTATAGTTCTTTTGATCACTTCGAAAGCTGAATTATCTTCCGAAACCTGCAAATCCCCAGCATCTGCAAACGCTCCCGGAATCCCGAGGTCCACACCGGTTTCAGTCCACGTGTTCCATGCCTCCGAATGAAACGCCTGCCGAATCAGAGGAGGCGCGCCCGCCGGACCTCGTAGATAAGAAGATTGCGCGTCAAATGGGACTCCGAGCAAAGTAGGTGCTCCCTGCCCTACGATCAACTTGCTTGTCATTCCTTGCTCCCGGATTTTCTTGAAAAAGCTTTGTTTTGGAAATACTTCCAAACCGTTCACAATAGGAATTCGCGCTGAAGCGGTTACTCTCGAATCCTGCACACAATTGCTTTCATCCTTTATCCTATAGACATTCCTATGACTACCCGACAAAGTAAACCCAATGGCGCATCCGCCGCGCCAGCACTTATAGAAAGTCCGAATGCCGATCGCGAACATGTGCTCGACGTCTTCCGCCACTGGGGATATTTGGAAGCAGACCTGGACCCGCTCGGCTTTTTACCTTCAGCTCCATATTCCGAACTGCAGATCGATAGTAGCTTCGCCGAAGAGGCCAGAGCTTTCTACTGCGGAACGGTGGGAGCAGAGTTCATGCATATCAGCGATCCCGAAAGGCGCCGCTGGATTCAGGACCACATGGAGGTTCCGCAGGCTTCAGTAGACCAGAAACGCGCGCTTGACCAGCTTATCCGCGCCGACTTGTTCGAACAAGTTCTGCAACAGCGTTATCTTGGCAGCAAGCGCTTTTCACTTGAGGGCGTCACCGGGCTCATTCCTCTTATAGACGAGATCCTCGATGGCGCAGGCCAGCACGGAGCAGTTGAGCTATTGATGGGAATGAGTCATCGCGGCCGGTTGAACGTAATCACTCATATTGCGAAGCGGGCTCCAGAAGAAGTTTTCGCTGGTTTCGAAGACGTCGATCCCCGAAGCGTGCTGGGTGGAGGAGACGTTAAATATCACATGGGTGCGACTGGCCAATACGTGACCAAGTCAGGCGCGAGTATTCATATCCACATGGTCTCCAACCCGAGCCACCTAGAAGCGGTCGATCCCGTTACGCTGGGCCGCGCTCGTGCGAAACAAGATCGTGATGGAGAAAATGGGCAACAAAAGTTCCTGCCTCTGCTTGTCCATGGAGATGGCGCTTTAGCCGGCCAGGGAATTTTTGCCGAAGTCTTGAATTACGCTGATCTACCCGGGTATACCGTAGGCGGCACAATTCACGTCATCGTAAATAATTTGATCGGATTCACAACCGTTCCTCGCGAATTGCATTCCTCTCGTTTCGCCGCACAGATTGCGCGCAGACAAAATATTCCCATCTTCCATGTAAACGGCGAAGATGTGGACGCCGTGATCCGGGTGGCGCGCATGGCTCTTGAATACCGTTATAAGTTCAATAGTGATCTGGTTGTTGACCTGATTGGGTATCGCCGCCACGGACACAGTGAAGTGGACGATCCGACCATAACTCAGCCTCTGCTCTACAAAGCCATCAAAGATCACGCGCCTCTGTGGGAGATCTACGCCAGGGACATTGGCGGGGAAGATGCCGCGACACAAGCACAGCAGATCAAAGGTGAATTTGAGGCCGCGCAAAAGAAGGCCGTGGCCATTAAGAAAAAGCCGCTGCTTCGAGACTTACCGGGGTATTGGAGCAATTTTGTCGGAGGCCGCTATAAACCTGAATATCAAATCAGCACGGGCCTTGCTGCGGACGAACTCCGTGAAATCACGAAACAGCTGACGGCGTATCCGGAAAACTTTCACATTCACCCCAAGGTCAAGAAACTTCTGGAACAGCGAGCGGAGATGGGTAGTGGAAAACGCCCGGTTGACTACGGAATGGCGGAAGCACTGGCTTTCGGAAGCTTAGTAAAAGCGGGCATTCCTGTTCGGCTCACCGGACAAGATAGTCGTCGTGGAACTTTCAATCAGCGTCACTCCGTGCTGCTCGATGTCGAAAACGAGCAAGAATACGTTCCACTAAAACACATTACTCCCGATCAAGCACAGTGCGAGATCTACAACTCGACGCTGTCTGAAGCTGGAGTATTGGGTTTCGAGTACGGATACAGCCGCGACTACCCTGAAGCGCTCGTTCTCTGGGAAGCGCAATTTGGTGACTTCGTGAATGTGGCTCAGGCGGTGATTGACCAATTCATAGCCGCTGGCGAAGCCAAGTGGAGTCTATTGTCCGGCGTTGTGATGTTATTGCCACACGGATATGAAGGCCAAGGACCAGAGCATTCAAGCGCGCGTATTGAACGCTTCTTACAGCTAGCGGCCGCCGATAATATGCAGATCTGCCAGCCTTCGAATGCGGCGCAATATTTTCATCTTCTTCGCAGACAGGCTCTCCGGAAATGGCGAAAGCCACTCGTGGTGTTCACGCCGAAAAGCATGTTGCGACATCCTGATGCGTCTTCTCCTATCGAAGACTTTTCCAAAGAACGCTTTCAGAGGGTTCTTCCGGACGCTGAGATTCAGAATGCAAATCGCATCCTGATCTGCACTGGAAAAATCGGCCACGAGCTACAAGGTGAACGGAAGAAAAGGAAAGACACCTCGACGGCGATCGTTTTTGTGGAGCAGCTCTATCCGTTTCCCGAGGCTGAGTTGATAGCCGAACTCGAAAAGCATCCCGCCGCGCACGAGATCGTCTGGGTACAGGAAGAACCGGCCAACATGGGCGCGATGAATTTTATGCTTCCACGGCTGCGGCATATCGCGAAAGATCGCTCTGTGCTCTCCGTGAAGCGTTCTGCGAGCCCGAGCCCGGCAACAGGTTCGGCAAAGGCCCATGAAGTCGAGCAAAAGACTCTGTTGACGTTGGCTTTCACCCGATAATCCTTCAACCGATAACGGGGAGACGGACATGCGCTGGTCCTATGTATCGGTGTAATCTTCGCGAGTAGTTTCGTGCTCTTTGGGGGTTCGATGGAACCGACACTAGTCGAACAGCCGGAATTCTTGGTCGTTGGAATCGTGGCGCGAACCAACAATAAGAGAGAGGCAAGGGGCGATGGTGTAATTCCGAAGCAATGGAGCAGGTTCTTTCAGGAAGGTATCGCTGAAAAGAGTCCAAACAAAGCCGATGCCTCCACGATTTACGTTGTCTACTCGAACTATGCCAGCGACAAAAACGCCGACTACGACTATCTGATTGGTACTCGAGTGACTGACACATCTCACGTGCCTGATGGAATGGTCTTCCGCCGAGTTCCGAAAGGAAAGTACGCAGTTCTGACGACCAATAGCGGGCCCGTGGCAAAGGTCATACCTGAAGCATGGCAGAGGATTTGGCAGCTCGAAAATCAGTCCCGGATAGGCGGTCCGCGAGTTTATAAAGCGGATTTTGAAGTGCATGATCAGCGGAGCCGAGATCCGCAGAACTCGCAAGTCGACATTTACGTGGGAATCAAATAGCCAGTTCAGAGTTCCGAAATCTCGATCCCAAATAGAACCCCAACCAACCTTATAATCATTTAATGAAGAAGGTCGTCCATGCCGCTTGTCCGCACGATTGTCCAGATGCTTGCGGAGTTTTGATCACCGTCGACGACGGGCGTGCAACGAAAATTCAGGGCGACCCTTCGCATCCCGTGACGCGTGGCTTCTTGTGCGCCAAGGTGGCGAAGTACCTTGATCGCGTTTATTCGCCGGATCGCGTGCTGTATCCCATGCGGCGAGTAGCAGCAAAGGGATCGAGCCCTGCAGCTAACGGTGCACAAGTCTTCGAACGCATTACTTGGGACGAAGCTCTTAGCCAGATTACAGATCATTTCAAAAAGACAATTGCCGAATTTGGCAGCGAAGCGATTCTGCCTTACTCCTACGGAGGTACTCTGGCAGTCCTTAACGGCGCTTCGATGGACCGTCGCTTTTTTCACCGATTGGGCGCTTCGCAGCTTGAACGAAATATTTGTTCAGCCGCGGGCGAGGCCGGCCTTAAAT
>JAOAPG010000263.1 GCA_025462785.1 Acidobacteriaceae bacterium | reverse complement strand
ACCCTTTCCTCTGTCGCTAGATGGGGATGGGGCAATCGATCGCCGTCCATGTCTGTTTCTGACTTTCAACAACAGTAAGTACACCGGCGGCACTATGATGATTGCTCCTAAAGCAGAGATCAACGATGGACTCATTGAATTCGTTCGCTGGGGGCCAATTGGCCGAGCGGGGCTGATTCGCAATCTTCCTACTCTTTACGATGGAACGCACATTGAACATCCACTCGCCGAGCATCGCGGAGTAAGGCGGGTGGATTTTTATCTCGAGGGAGCAGTTGATGTGATGGTCGACGGGGAAGTGCTCACGCTTCACTGCCAGACGCTCGAAGTGCTACCGTCGGCTCTGAACGTCGTGGTATAAGGTTTCGCAATGTCCAAAGAACGAAGAAAATGGCAGGCAGAACGGGAACAACCAGGGAGACCGAAAACGGATCTCCTGCGCTCAGAGCGGACACGTACGATCCTGGTAGCAGCCGGCATTGTAGTTGTTTTTGCTGGAATATATATTTTTGCCGCACACAAGGGAGAAACGCGGCTCGATGCATTTGCAAAATGCCTCTCCGACAAGCAGGTCAAGATGTACGGACTGTTCTGGTGTGAGCACTGTGCGCAGCAAAAAGAAATGTTTGGCTCATCGTTCAAGTACGTCACCTATATCGAGTGCGGAATCAAGGGATCACGTGACGAGGAGCCGGTTTGCAAAACGGCTGGGGTAAAGAATTTTCCGACCTGGGAATTTCCTGATGGCAGCAGGAAAGAAGGCGCTCAACCGCTCGAAGTATTGAGCGAAAAGACTGCATGCGAGCTGCCGTGAAATATATGCCTAGTGGCGGTGCATCAACGGGCAAAACCGCGGGCCGGATTTCGACTGCAATTGCGCTGCTTTCATGCGCGGGCATAATGGTTTCCGCCGTTTCTCTCTATCACCACTACGGAAGCTCAAAGTCCTCTTTCTGCGATTTTGGAAACAGCTTCAATTGCGACATGGTAAACCGCAGTATTTACTCGACCGTCGCAGGAATTCCGGTGGCGCTACTGGGAGTACTCGGTTATGCAGTTCTGCTTTGTCTCTCGAGCGTTTACAGGACGAAGGCCGAAACTCCAGTCATACTCCTGATCGTCTCTGTAGTAGGGCTATCCTTCGCCTTATACCTCACCTATGTGGAAGCCTCTGTACTCGCGGTGTGGTGCGTACTGTGCCTATCTTCGCTGGGATTAATTGCCTTAATCACTGGGCTTTCCGTATTGCTGGTTGCAAGGTCCAGGCATTCCACATGAACCTAATTTCAACCCTGATGTCCTCACGAAGAGGGTTGATGTTGACCATTGGAACGATTCTCGCCCTAGCTACTGGGTACTATCACGTCCATTTACTGACTCCTCGTGTGCAGCGTGCCCAAGCTGAGCGCGGCCTTGGCAATGGTTATTACATGGGGGGCGATTTCTATCCCATCTGGCTGACCAGCCGCGAACTCCTAACGCATCGGCGCAATCCTTATTCCGTCGAAGTCACGAAAGAGATCCAGGCTGGGCTATACGGGCGCTCCTTGGATGCTCACAACGTAGACGATCCTCCTGAAGACTATAGGACTTTCGCTTACCCCCTGTATGTTGATTTCCTCTTCTTCCCATTAGCCTATTTACCATTCACCACAGTTCGTCTCATGCTAGTCATCTTGTTGCCAATGATTTCCATTGCTGCGATTTTTATTTGGCTTCGGGCAATGTACTTTAACTTCAGCTGGTTTCCGTTCGCATTTATATCGATACTCACCCTTAGTAGTTATCCACTTCTGGAAGCGCTCATAGCTGAGCAGGCTGGAATCGTAGTTTGGACGTTAGCTGGAGCCGCAGTTCTGGCTGTCAGGGAGGAAAGATACAAGAAGGCCGGAGCGTTCCTGGCTTTGGCAACTATAAAACCACAGATGGTGGTTTTGCTGATAGTTTGGCTTGCAGCATGGACGATAGCGGATTGGCACAAACGAAAGCCCCTACTCTGGACGTTTTTGTCGTTACAGGTTTTATTGTGGGGCGCGGGAGAGCTCGCGTTGCCTGGGTGGCCCTCGGAATGGCTCGGTGTCTTAACGGGCTATCCGCGCTATGGCGGAAGAATATTGCCAATAAGACTGCTGAAAACAGAAATGGGATTGGCGCTCTGTGTATTGTTCCTCGCTGTGTTGGGATACGGTTTTTGGCAGCTTCGGCAAGTCCCCTCGAGTTCTCGAGGTTTTAGCTTGGGAATTGCTGGAGTTTTGGCCGGCACAGTCCTCATCGCCCTACCTGGGGACGCGCTTTACGATCATTTACTTCTGCTCCCTGTATTGCTTCTCACCTGGGATTTGCGTAAATGGTTTTGGAGACACGGATCGCTTTCCCGGGCCCTACTCGGTTTATCCGCGGGACTAGTTACTTGGCAATGGATTGTCGCCTCTGCCCTCTCGGTAATAGCAGTAGTGCTTCATCAGAGCAGAGAGATCAG
Organism: Acidobacteriaceae bacterium; assembly: GCA_025462785.1. GTDB lineage: Bacteria > Acidobacteriota > Terriglobia > Terriglobales > Acidobacteriaceae > JAOAPG01. Next base: position 5,169 of record JAOAPG010000263.1, on the reverse strand, counting down.
TAACACTGCTCTGGAGTTGCCAGAATGGCCGATTTTGCTTCTTCCATTCATTCTGTTTGCTTTACTCACGCTGGCGTTTCTGAATATGGGCAAAGAAAAGTTTTGGTTTGAACAACAGGCAACTCTGGAATAGAAAGATTTGTTTTTTGAGGTTGGTCGCGAAATGTATTTCGCGGCCGATGACTGTACGATCCGACAATCCCTGTAGAGCGCCGCTGTTACAATCCGTCCTGCGATGCGGAGCGCCCTCCGGTTACAACTTTTCTCGAAATTCGCAAGTTCGCCGATTGTAATCTTCCTTTCGGCGTTCTTTATTCGATTGCGAGTGATAGCCGTTTTGCTTCCTGCGCATAGGGAATCAGGGTTCTTCCCGAATGAAGCAAGCCGCATTGCATGGGCTATCGTTTCAGGGCTGGGCTACAGCTCTCCTTGGCCTCATACGGTTGTGGCTCCTACGGCGCAGCAGCCGCCAATTTATCCTTACCTCCTTGCCAGCATCTTCAAGTTAGCCGGGATCTACACCCATACATCGCTATGGATTGCAGTCGGATTGAACGCACTCTTTTCAGCTATCACAGCAGTCCTAATTTTGCGATTGGGAAAGCGGGAATTCAGCACGCTCTGTGGAGTTCTCGCGGCATGGATCTGGGCTGCGTGGTTGTACGAAGCGGTCGTCTCTATCCGTCTTTGGGAGAGCAGCCTTTCGGCCTTATTGCTCTGCGCTTCGTTGCTGTTGCTTATAAATCTTTCGCACTCGCTGGAATTATGGCGCTGGATGTTGTTTGGAAGCTTGGCGGGGATTGCGGCGCTTACAAATACGACTTTGCTCTGTCTGTTTCCATTTTTTTGGATGTGGCTGTGGGTAAGCTACCGCAGACGTGGGCTTCCTTGTAGCAAGCGGATGCTCGTCTCGGTAGCAACGTGCATGCTTACGCTGTCACCATGGACGATACGCAATTACGCTACGTTTCATCATTTGATACCGGTTCGGGACAATTTTGGTCTCGAACTATGGGTTGGAAACCACGAAGGAGTGACCTACCTCTACGATTTTACGACAGCGTTCCCCTTGCACGACCCCACGGAATATAACCGCGTGGGAGAATTGCGATTTATGGAAAATAAAAGGGACGTGGCCTTAAAGTTCATCCGAAAACATCCCGGGAAGTTCCTGCAACTTACAGCAGAGAGATCATTTTCCTTCTGGACAACCCCGACGCTTTCTGTGTGGTTGCCGATCAGCATTCTGGCTTGGTTGGGAGCCGCCTTCGCATTGAAGCGTAAGGGATTGGAAGGCATGCCATTTTGTACGGTGATGGTCATTTTCCCACTTATCTATTACATTACCCACACTTGGCCTACTTATCGTCATCCTATAGAGCCCGTCGTAATTCTTTTGATGATCTACGCTGCGATAAATGCAGTCCAAGCTGTCATCGAGTTTTGGCACGAACATAAAACGAATAGGTCACCAAGAGTGCTAGAAGTCTAATGTCGGATAATCTTTGTCTTGAAATTCACGACTACCCGCGCACATTAATAGCTTGAGCGCAGTGCGAAAGAACTGTACGGAAGGAGGTGCGGAGGGTCGCGCTTCGTGAGATCCAGCAGCCACACATGGCGGTCCTGAAAATATTGGAGAAGCTCCTGGTTTTGTTGCTCGCCCATATCGCGTGCCCAAATCACTTTTGAAGCAGAGATATCCGGATCATTAGCAATCCATTCGTCATCGGGTTTATGAATGAAACCAAAGCGCACAATGACTAATTGCCTGCCTGGGGAATTCTCGAGAGTTCGCTCGATGCGCGCACGTTCCAGATTGCCTCTGGGCCACGGGGGTTCAATAGGAACATGCAGGGCGGCTGCAGCGATGCGAACAACCAGCATGGTTATGCAAATCAAGGGTATAGTCCGCACCAACGTCAATCCGGTTTTCCCGTTATCCCATCGCCAGAAGCGAAGATGGCGGATGCATTGAACCAGGATCAGGTACAAGACTCCGGTGGCAGGAGCTACGTAGTGAGGAAGCGACCACGTTTCCACTAAGGTTCCTAGAAGAAAAAATACACCCGCACCAAGCACGAACTTCATGTTGCGATCACGAAGAATACATGGAAGAGCTAAGAGCGGAATGGTCAGCACCGGGCTGACATAAAAGGTCCACCAAGATGCGAATTTGCGAAAGGTTGCGACCATTAGCCCGATGGGGGATTGGCTCTCAAGAAATGCATTCCGTTCCCAGTTCATATAAAAGTCGTGCATTTGAACATGTCGATAGACGGGCTCCGGCCGCAGTTTTTGCCAAATGAAATAAGGAGTGACGGCATAGGTGTCGCGGTTTACTTGATAAGGCATGCGAATTGGACTGCCCGTCACGCGCCAGAAGTAATATCCCATACCTCCACCGGTAAGAGTCAGTACTAGGATTACGGGGAGTAGCAGTCTCGGAAATATGATTCGGAGCGGCGGGTGCTTGCTACTCAATAGCCAGATCAGCAACGCTCCCAGAACCGGAATACTGAGAATGAGGCCTTCGTAAGGGCGACTGTTTGCGAGGATTGCCAGTCCGATTGCCATGAGAACTGCGTCGCGAACTCGTGTACGTTTTGTCAATCTGGGGAGGGCTCCTAATATGAGCGCACCTCCTAATGCGGCGATCGATGTAGAGAAATAGCTATTCATCCAGTAGCTCAAAATGCCTAGCCGCAGTCCGGCCAATGCTCCGCCAAAAAGTGCCCAGCCCGGTGGCACCCAACCTTGCAGCATCCAACAAATCGCTGCACAGGCGACAGCCGTAATTATCCAGACTCCAATCCACGTACGACCTCCGAGCTTGATACCGGCAGCGAGGACAAGACCCTGCGCCGGAGGATACATCGACATATAAGTGGGCTGCTGGATGACGTGGAAGGTTTCGAAATGTACCCACATGGGGTGAGCCGGGTTCGTGACTCGCCCGGAAGCGAAAGTCTGGCCAGCTAAAATGTAGCTATATTCGTCGTCCCATCGCGGCTCAGGGATACCTAGGAGGGGAATCAGGGCAGCACGGCTAATGAGGACCAATAAAGCCACGCATATGACGGAGAGCTCCTTATTTCGGGCGACTCGTCCGAAAAATCGAGCCACGCTATCCAGTAGCGGTGTAGACGTATGTACCGGTTTCTTCTGTGAACGAAAAATTAAGGCCGTCGTAGCAGCCACAGTAAGAAGCTCGGTGGCCTCTACGAACGGGTTAGTCAGGAAGTCAGAAAATTGTGGCGAAACCATGTAGGAGGCTGGCGAAGACTCTGGCCGCATCCTAACATGCGGCACGACAATCTTCCCCAACCCCTAGTCTTTCATTTATTGCTGGCTTATATCCCTCGAGCGCAGAGCGAAAGCTACGTTTCGCTCCCGATTGAGCCGTACTGTCTGCTCGAGATCCAGCATTGCCAATGGGATCATCTTGTCTCCGGATTTTTGAGTTACGCAATGAAGCTGGTCGGCATCGAGCCAATAATCCTGCGCTAGATAGGCGCTGCTGTTCTTAAGGACGAGGACTGTAGCAGCCCCATTTGGCGGACTGACCGGCTGCTGAGTCAGTTGCAGCGCTCGGCTGGCTTGTGGGAGTGGAGTCTGGGAGATATAGGCTGAACGATAAATTTGCGGTCCGGGAGACGAAGTGTGCAGGGCCGTTCGGAAATCAACCGGAAGGACTTCTGAGTCGTCATGCCGCGACTGCGGCACGTAACCCTGCATACTGCTCGGTCGGACCCAAGAAGGCGCCGGTACAGAACTTCTTAATGCTGGAACTTCGACGTCTTCCATAAGTCGCATCGTGAGGCGGGTTTCGCCCTTCAGCGTAGGATACGGCCCACGTCTCGGTAAAAGCAGAACCTTCATTGGCCACAAGGGAGGAATCAGCCACTCGACTGTATCCCGCACTGGGTGTCCCCGCCCGTGAATCTTGCCATCCCGGTCGACTTTGTAGTGAGGGGTAGAAATCAGCTTGGCGGAGAGCGGCAGAACGTCCGGACCAGGCAAGATGATGCGGTCGAAATCTACCTCGAGCCAGCCTTTACCCCAGAAGTGTCCGGGATCTTTATAATCCTGCAAACGACCGGATAAATATGCACCTCGGGGAAACACAGGGCGTCCAAATGCGGCAGCAGAGCTGAGATGGCAAAGAACGGGATCTCCGACCTGGACGGTCTTGGACGAAAAGTTAGGTTCGTCCATCGTGCATTGCAATAAAGTTCCAGCGGGCAGGAAGTTCGATGCAGGTTGTGCGGCAGCGGTGATTACCGCTAAACACAGGATAAGGGCGAAAAGCACCAACAAAAATCGGCGTAACATAAGTCCCTTTCCGCCCCAAGCAGCATGTCGGAACCGAGACGATTTCCCGCATTCTGCTATGTGTCGGAAGGTTTGTCAATACGCAATTTGGCGAAGAGATGAAGATTTCGAGAAAGCCGTGTCAAATCTGGACAGCGAAACAATGCAGCAGAATGAAGTTGCCTTATACAATCAAAGCCGGAATTTACGCTTGTACTACACCGAACATTGTTCGGCCTTGGCCTCCGGTCAGCGATGTGCGCCACCTGATGAATGCGAGCTAGCCGCTCCGGCTGTCGAATGGGAAGTACCGTGACTCACCGAAGATCGAGACGCGCCAACAGAAGAACCACGGGCCACGCGGCCGGATTCAATTGACATGCTGCGGGGCTGGACAGAAACCGTATGAATCTTCGTTTCAACCGTCCCTCGCTGCACCATGGTTTGCGCTACTTTCGCAGGGTCCTTGATTCCGCCTCGTGGAATTCCTAATCCAGCTGAATTATTCGGAATTACTAATTTGTTTGCGGATTTTCCTTGGAGCACGGGCACAGGTCCACGATTTACAAGAACTGTTTGTTGCCCGGTTACTGGAGCTTTCGGGGCTACAAAATTTGCCGGAGCGTTCAAGACTCGCGGGACCGCATTATAGCCAGTCCAAGTAGAGCCTGGTTGCCATGCCCAGCCGTAGTGAGGAAGAAAGGTCCAGGTACCGTAGTGGTAAGGAGTCCATCCCCAGGGATAAGCCGACACCCATCCGTAGCCCGAGCCCGGACCAAATGCCCAAGCTCCATTCATGAAAGGATCCCAACCCGCATTGGCAAAGTAAGGCTGCCACATCATGCCATAACCGGG
>JAOAPG010000128.1 GCA_025462785.1 Acidobacteriaceae bacterium | reverse complement strand
TGATTAAGACAGACAGTTGCGTCCGGCTTGTCTGTGATTCGGACCGGAGCGCCTGAAACACGATGGCGGTGGGAGCGGTTCGAATGTCAAAACGTATATCCCACAATGAGCCGTAGGACGGGAGCTGGATGCGACCAAAGACTAGTTTTTAACTCGTAAAACGTCCCGCGACGCGACTGGAAACCGATCAGGACATTGAAACCCGTTTCATAATCAAAATTACCGAAACTGATATTACGGCCGCCATTGAAACTTTGATGGATGAAGTTGAGTGCTGGGCCGGCACCCGCGTACGCGGACCATTGTCCCTCCCGGGCGGTGATCGGCAACCGATAGACTGCCTCCAAATTGAGCGCAATGAGGTCGGTAACCTCTCCAAATGCAAATTCAGCATTTGGGCGGAACGAAACCTTGTGGCTAAAAATAGGACCTATCTGCGAATGCACCCCGAAGAGGAAAAGCTCAGGATGAGCGCCGCTCCGGCCCGAACGCCGACGTGCCACCTCCGGACCTCTCGTTCGATGTTGCGTTCCTGTTTGGTGACGGAAGGTGGAGGAGGTGCCTGCTTGGTTGTCTGCCCCGCTTGCGCTGCGGACGCTCCTCGAAGTTCTGTCACAGTAGTTGCGAGCCGCACTCCTGATTCATCCATCGGAGTGGAGGAGACGCGTACACGAGTATCAGGGGGCAGGGTTCGCGGTTTCGTGATGTTTTGGTCGAAGGTAAAAAGCTGGTATCGATTGTCGCCGGTTCTCACTACCATTGTCTCGGGACTGGACGAAACTACTGTGCCCTCTTCGTTGGACAGTGGGCGGCCCCATTTTTGATTATGGGAAACTACAACAAAATGGTAAAACAACATGGCTCGGACGCTACTACAAGTCCTCCTCAAGAGAGAGCAGCATAAACCTAAATTTGGTAGCACGGTTTCAAGTATCGAATTCAGCATGGGTGCGCGAGGTCTATCTCTCCTGTAGGCGGAACAAAGGCGACGAAAAGAAGTCACCGTAAAGATTGCGAACAGGAGAGGTGTTTCATGGCAGATTCGGGCGTTCCGGCAGCAACGAAGTTCGACGGAGTGCTGGACGTTGTCCGCTCCCCAGAGGCCACGTGGCTAGAAGAGCCTCCATAGTTAGAACGAGCGGTTCAAGGAGAGCAATGCCAACTGAGAGGCGGTCAACAACGGCACGAAGATGACGTATCTGGCATTCGGCAACCCTGGTTTCACGATTCGCCTTTAGTCTACGAAACCGAGTCTTTTATTCTTTCCGTCTCGTTCAGCCCATGGCTACGCAACCCACATCTCCCATTGAGCGGCGAAAACCTGATCCGCAAGTGGCGCAACGTTTGGTGCGAGGACAAGATAAGCCAATGCCGAGGGGCAGATTTCGGTCCCTCGGCCTGGGGCTTATCACGGGCGCTTCAGACGACGATCGTGCTGCTATCGCAACCTATGCGGCGGTGGGCGCATCTCTCGGACCATCTTTCCTGTGGACGATACCTGCGCTCTTCCCAATGATGTTTGCGACCGTGTACCTTTGTTCGAAGCTCGGACAGGTCACCGGTGAGGGACTCTTTGCGGTCATCCGCAGACACTATCCTCGCTGGCTCTTGTTTTCAATCCTGGTTTGCGCGCTGGTCGGGAATGTGATTGAAGCCGGCGCAGATATCGGCGGAATGTTTCCGCATTGAACCTGCTCGTTCCCATCCCACCTCGTCTACTTGTCCTGGTCATTGGCGCCACCACGGCCACATTACAAATCATGGGTTCGTACACCATGCTCCGAAGTGTATTCCGATGGTTGTCGCTCGTTCTGCTGTCATATGTCGGGGCCGCGCTCATCGCGAAGCCGGATCTCAGGGCCGTCTTGCGAGCGACATTTATTCCCCACATCAGTTTCAATGCTCACGCGATCTCGATGCTGGTTGCCGTCATCGGGACAACTTTGTCCACGTACCTATACAGCCGGCAGTCGAATGAAGAGGTAGAAGAGGACATTTCACTGGGGCGACGGCGGCTCACAGACCGCATCGGGAGTACGAAAGAGGAACTTCGACATTCGAGGATCGACGTTGCAGCGGGGATGGTGTTCGCAAGCCTGGTCACGTACTTCATCATGCTTTCTACCGCCGCGACACTGTTCAAGGCGCGCAAACCTGAGATCAGTACTGCTGCCGAAGCTGCACAAGCTTTGTTGGTTCCGGCGAAAAGGAGATTCGCGTTCCCCTCAGCGAAGAACGCGTTCATGTCGAAAAAAAGCCCGTTGTCAACGAGGAAGTCCAGGTTGGTAAGCGGCAAGTGCAAGATACAAAGCGCGTAACAGACGAGGTCCGCCATGAAGAACTGCGAACCGAAACTGAGGGCGAGGTGGACCAAGAAAACGCTGAAAAGGCAACCCAGAAGACGAGAAGGGCGGCTTGAGTTACATGCGCCTCGTTCAATCAAGCATTCTTGTGAGGTAGTTTATGCATTTACTGTGGTGGATCATCGTAGGATTATTCGCAGGCTGGGCTACGGGTAAGATCATGCGCGGCTCAGGATATGGACCATTGATGGATATCGTGGTGGGCGTTGCCGGCGCTGTCGTGGGCGGCTGGATCATGAGAGCCGTCGGGTTCCAAGGTCAGGGCGGAATGCTTTATACGATCCTGGTCGCGATCGGCGGTGCGGTGGTCCTTACTTTGCTCTACCGGCTACTTGTCGGCCCTCCGGGCAGAGGCAAGGGAGCTGGCCCAACGCCCATAGATGAGGGAAAGGGTACCAGCAATTTGCGGAAGGTCGCGTAATCTTCATTTTGAATCTCGACCTGCTGCCGCTCGTAGAACTTGGGCGGGAGTCTCCACGCGCGGGCTCCCGTCCCATATTGCCCTGCTTACTCTCGTCCACCAGTCCGACCAGTAGAGCCAACGCATAGTCGGCGATGTCTTGCCTCGTGTACATCTGAACCCATCCTGGATAGAATGTCGCGACAGGCGCGAGCGTTTTAAGACGAGCGACGTTCTAGATCATTAGCTGCGGCTGAGACTTACGAGAGACTCGGCGACACTTTCAGCAATCGATAAAGTAGCGCGAAACCATTTCTTACCTTTTTGGACTGCGCCGGTTGCACTAGCCCCGAAGATGACGGTTGGATGGAAGCCTGTGTCGAACTGAGTGTCGCAGTTCACGGAGGCAATTTCGAAGAAGCTAAAAAGAATATGTAAAGGGCTTTGCAGGAATGTATCAGCTCTGTTCTCCGCGACCGAGGGACCATGATTGCGGCATGGACGGAAGGTTGGTTCGCTGAACTCGTTGCTTTTGTTCAGGGCTTCTTCTTGATGACGCGTCGTCTGATATCCGGCCAGAATTCTTGGAAGGCGTTACTGCCCATTCGCCCTGCAAATCCCAGAAGTGTCCGCAGCGCCGCGTGCTGCAAGTCCGCCTCGCTATCGACACGCCAAGTGTTCGATAGGACATTGTTTCCGGCGGTGGCAAGGTAGCGGGCGTAAGCGGGTGCGAGATTGCCACCACGGTGACGGGCCACGAAGGTCATCTTCACGATGTTTTGGACCCGGCCGCCAAAAGGCTTTCCGGGCGATCGGAAGTAGCGAGGATCCTCTCCCCAAAGAGCGCCGATTCCGCTCTCCATTACATTCCCCGTTGAAACTCCGGTCAGCCGCATCCCGTACCGCTTTCCGAAGCCTTCCCAAGTACTGCCATATTCCTTAGGGCGGTTGGTGGCGGTGCCGAATCCCGCACTGACAACGCCGAAAGCGAGATTCTGCGGACCGATCGTGCTCCGTAGCAGCCAGGTCCAGCGCTCCCGACCGGTAATGGGTTGATACGGGAAATTCACCGCCAGGTCGCTGGTTTGCACTGATTTGGTCTGCGCGTGTTCAGCTCTCTGGCCCGAGGCTGCGCCTGCAAACAAAAGAGCGGCTGCGAGCCACCATCGAATGAGATTTACTATCATGCGCGCCACAAGTTGCGAAGGGCTGAGAGATTTTCCCCTATGTTCAGTGGAGGTAGCTCGGCAGGCGCCACATTGATGTCCCGATTTGTCTTCGCCTCAAGCTGCGGCGCTGTTGAGGAACTATTCGCAATCGGCAACTCGGCTACGATTACTGTACCTTTGCCGTCAGCGTTGATCTCCAAAGTGCCGCCCAGCTGTCGCAGCCTTTCTCTCATTCCCCTGATTCCAACTCCGGGCGTACCACCGGAGCCCATCTCATATTGTTTTTCTAGAGGCATGCCCTTGCCCCTGTCTTCCACTTCCACACGAACTGAGTGCGTAGAGCGGGCAATGCGGATCTTCGCTACTGAACTTCCTGAATGACGATGAATGTTCGTAAGACATTCCTGTACGGTTCGGAAAATAGCCGTTTCTACTTCCCGCGTGAGCCGTCCGAAGTCATCGGGAAACTCCAGATGAACTTTAATCTTGCTGCGCTGCGAAAATCCGTCTACATACCAACGAATAGCTGACGAGAGCCCTGCTTCATCCAACAACGGCGGATGCAACAAGTGGGAAATGGTGCGAACCTCTTTACTCATCTCCTGAACCAAAGCTTGGCTATCCGCAAGCGCATTGGCTGTATTGGCAAGTCGTTCCATATCAGTGCGTACGGCGGATAAATTCATGATCAGAGTTGTTAATGTCTGGCCTACGCTATCGTGCAATTCGCGAGCGATGCGCCGTCTCTCATCATCCTGCGACTGGAGCAAGCGTCCGCTGAGTTCACGTAAACTTTGATTGGCGGCATCGAGTTCTGCTGTACGTTCTTTAACTCGCTCTTCCAGCTCTCCTTGTTCCGCTCGCAGTTTCTCTTTATCACGGCGGCATGCTTCTCCCATCGCCGCCACAAGACCGCAGGCCAACAGGAATGTAAGAATCTCAATACTTTGTGCCGTGCTGGAGACGGGAATAGAATGCGTCGGCCGGACTAGCCAATACTTAACAGCAACGAGGCCCAAAACCACAGTCAAGATCGATGGCACAACTCCGCAGTACCAAGAAACAAATGCTACCGCTGGAAACAGAAGTATGTACGCTAATTGATCGCCGAGAAAACGGTTCAGCGCGAGGCAAGCCACCAGCGCAGTCGCGATTGTCAGCAGCGCAACAATATAACGCAACCACGTATTCTTCGACAGTCGCGCTGACAAAGAGGGCTCGGTTTGCGCAGTCTTAAACTCAAGGGGCATAGAACATGCGTGCCTACGACAAACTTCACGTCGTGGCTTTTAGGACATTCGAGTCCTCAAGCTGACGGAACAGCGTACGTGGTTCCCGCTGCCACGCGTTCCCAAATGCATGCAAGGCGAACCTTGCGTTCTCCAACGCTTCCTTCTCCTCGCAGTCGTGCCCGTTTGCCTTGAACAATTCTCGTGCGCGGATTACAAGAGCCTTCTCTGCTTCCGCGATGCGCTCGGGGAGTTTCGCGCGATCCATTTCGAAGAGAGCAGCTTTGTACAAGGCTCTCCAGGTTGCTGGCTCAGGAGATGAAAGACGCAACGAGCTCATAATCCATCCACTCCGAACTGATTATGACGAATTGTGTTCTGTTCTACAGTAAATTTAGAAGTAGGATTATCAGGTGTTGTCTGTATTAACTTTCAAGTTAGCATCTGTTCCCATTCACACTCCGCTTGGTTTGCTGAATGATACGAGGAGGCGTAGTCCGCACGGTGAACGCAATGTGACGGCGGTGTCTAGCGGCACCCTTTTCTCTAATTTTCTAGACTCTTGCGCACCTGCGCGAGAAATGCAGAACCGTATACTTCATCTCCCGCCAGGGGGTTGTCGAGCAGCGCGTGCGGGAAATAACTCCCGTGCGCCGCTCTCACGCAAGTGATCTAACCGGGATGGTCTCGGAATATTTGCCGAACAGGATGCGATCGCCTTCCTAGCCACGCATGTCACTCCCTCTGAACCCTGTTTTACTTTTGGGTTCGAAGGATCTCCACGGCCTGAGCAGGAGTCAGATTATCTGGAACCTGTTTGAAGTGGCTGCGGGAATAGTTCTGCTGCACGCCGATCGTTTTGAAAAAGAGCACCTTCCCCTTCATTTGGACGTTCAGTACTGTCCATTCCCAATACCCGGGCCGAAGTTCCGCCTGTTTAACTTCGAAAGTGCCACCCTTATCCAAGTGTCCCAGTAATCCACCCCCAAATTTCACTAGGTTCATAAGACGTCCCCTGATCTCCTCCACCCTGGCTTGCTTGCCGTCGACCCATATACTGCCCTCCATGGCGTGAAAAACCTGCGCTTCGCGGCTTGGTGGCCGAAACTGCAGATTGGGCGAGAAGTTGAGCTGGACGAGGTCACCTTGTCGCTCTCCGTAGCTGAATCGAAAAGCGTCAGGCAGCATCTTGAGCAGGCGCTGGCTGCGAGACGCATCCTGATGCTTATCATTTAGGGATTTCCGCAGCGCCGCCGGATCATGTACTAGTTGCTGGAGCTGTTTGTCCGCTTTTTGCTGCTCCTCCGCTGTGAGTTCCCGGCCATTGATCCGCAGCGGTCGTCTTAAATCCCCCTGCTTTGTTTCCACCACTGCGTCGACCTCTTCTTCGCCATTGGGCGTCCTTATATGAAGCTGAAAAAGCCAGTGGCTCTGGTCCTGTTCTTCAGCCTTGGATTCGTTGTCAACGACACGGCGCAGGAGTTCACTGGCCGGTACTTCCGTGGAAGAGTGCTCGCTGCTGCGCGCCGGAAGGATCAGGACGACTAACAAAAGAACAGGAACAACGATTTTCATTACTAGTTCGACGAGTACATGTATAGTCCTGTTGCCATACGGACGTAAAGGAAGGCACCGCCCCCAACACATTACATCGGCGTATCGACCAGCACTGCGGATTTCAGCGTTGCTCAGGCGGCCAGATTGATAAGGGTGACGCGTCAGTCCATGTGTCCGAAACGTCAGAATCTGGCGTTGAATTCGTAAAGAGGTACCCTGGTCATCATGCTTTAACAAAACAGCTGGCGCAGCATGGTTCCCGGCCACACTGCGCCACCAAGGAACTGTGTAGCACGGGGGACTAGTTCCTTCACGTTCGGTGATCTACAGAACGCTTTATTTGATGTCTGGTCAAAATTGGACACCCTTGGTGGTCAAAGGTGGAGCCAGAAATGGCGCTGGACACACGCGTTTGAAAGTCGGCGGCTAAGTTTGCAACAAAGCAGCTAGCTCGCGATTCTGCGGTTAGTCTCTAGACATCGATATTCCCCCAAGATGAGTAGCGCGGGTTTCGTTTGGCTTGGTCCTTGCTGGAGCATCGGTGTCCAACCAGGACTTCGACGTCTTTATCACCGCCGAGGACAATTCGTCCCCCACTTCTCCGTATGTTTCTGGCGAATTTGAACGACAGGAGTTTCATGCTGGTTTCCCGCAGCGGTGAGTTGCTCTCTGCGCCGTCGGCGAGCCAGACCCAGAGGAAATCAAGAGAGATAGAGCTAGCGCACCCAAGTCGAGAGAGTGCGCGCCCGCGCTTTCGACACCAGTAAAACATTCATAATCAACGGGCGCTCCGATTCTCCACGTCAGTGTGGGAACACGATTGTGGGATTTAAGCCACGCGCAGCTGTTCCTGAATCTTTCTCTTCTTGGCTTCAAAGGCTGCAATCCTCTTGTCTTCGTTTTCGATCACTTGATTCAGCTCTCCACCGACCAGGATCGCTAATCCTGTAATGTAGAGCCAGAGCATCAGAATGATCACTGCTCCCAGAGAACC
>JAOAPG010000126.1 GCA_025462785.1 Acidobacteriaceae bacterium | reverse complement strand
CGGCCACTCTCACCTGGATAGGCTTTTGGCTGTTTAACGCTGGCATAAAATTTATCACCGTCATCTTTTTTCTGGGCGACGTGCTCATGACTGGCCGTCTGGTTCTTATCGGAACCTCGGCGGTTTATGATCGGCTCCGAAAAGTCTCCCATGCTCCATTCGGCGATCCGCATTCCTATTACCCGTCCGTAGCTGTCCTAGTTCCGGCTTATAACGAAGAAAAAGTAATTGAGCGAACGGTTCGGTCTGTCCTCGCTTCCGACTATCCCAACATACGTGTGATCGTCATAGACGATGGATCCTCCGACAACACACTTAAAGTCGCGCACGCGGCGTTCGCTTCCGAGGAAGCTTCAGGCGTCGTGACAATTTTGACTAAGCCGAATTCAGGGAAAGCTGACGCTCTGAATCTCGGGCTCAAGTATTTGCAACATGAAGAAATTTTCGTCGGCATCGATGCCGATACTGTCATTGCTCCCACAGCAATTTCCCGGCTGGTACCGCGGTTTTTGAATCCCAAGGTCGGTGCGGTTGCCGGCAACGCTAAAGTTGGAAACCGGGTAAATCTTTGGACCCGCTGGCAGGCGCTCGAGTACATCACCAGCCAGAATTTCGAGCGTCGCGCGTTGAACACACTCGGAGCGGTGAGCGTTGTGCCGGGCGCAATTGGAGCCTGGCGAACCTCCGCGGTTCGCGAAGCGGGCGGATATCACACGGATACTGTGGCCGAAGATGCCGATCTCACCATGGCATTGTTGCGGCGTGGGTATCGCGTGGAATACGAAGATATTGCGCTGGCCTACACGGAAGCACCCATCAATGCGAATGGCTTGATGCGTCAGCGATTTCGCTGGTCATTCGGGATTTTGCAGGCAGTCTGGAAGCATCGCGCTGTATTTGCTCGTAAGGGTGTACTGGGATGGGTGGCGTTGCCCAACATCGTAATCTTCCAGATTCTGTTGCCGCTTGTGTCTCCGCTAATTGACATTATGTTTGCGTTCGGAGCTCTGTGGTATTTCGTACAGAAGTGGTTTCATCCGGACTCCACCGACCCCGCCAGTTTTCTACGATTGTTAATTTTCTTCGCCGTTTTTCTGGTCATTGATTTCATCACCTCTGCTATTGCCTTCGCGCTGGAGCGCAGCCAGCCGGAAGCTCCGGAAGATGTCTGGTTACTTAGCCAGGTCTGGCTGCAGAGGTTTGCGTATCGCCAGTTATTTGCTGTGGTGCTCTTCAGGACGGTGAAACGTGCGTTCCAAGGCAGGCGCTTTGCGTGGGACAAGCTCGAACGCACTGCAGCGGTAAGCTATGCGCCGGAAAATGAAAAGACGCTTCAATTGCGGTGATTGCAAAGTTGTAAGTTTCGATCTGAATTAAATACTGCATGGCAAAGACCATCATTGAGCCGTTTCGCATTAAGAGCGTCGAGCCTATTCGCTGGACGACGCGTGCGGAACGTGAACAGTTATTGAAAGCTGCGCACTACAATCTTTTCCTGCTCCCGGCTTCGGACGTACTCATTGATCTGCTGACCGATTCTGGCACTGGCGCGATGTCCACCTATCAGTGGGCCGCCATCATGGAAGGCGATGAGAGCTATGCTGGAAGCAAAAGTTTTGATCGCTTCCGAAAATCTATCCAGGATATCTTCGGATTCGCGCACGTGATCCCAACACATCAAGGCCGCGCCGCCGAGCGGATTTTGTTCGGCGTAATGTGCAAGAAAGGTGACGTAGTTCCGAACAACACGCATTTCGACACCACCCGCGCGAACGTAGAGTTCGTTGGCGCCGAGGCGCTTGATCTGGTCATTCCTGAAGGGAAACAGCCGAGCCTTTCTCATCCGTTCAAGGGGAACATGGATATGAAGGCTCTCGAAGACTTAACCAATCGGGTTGCCAGAGAGCGCATTCCCCTCGTGATGCTGACTGTCACCAACAACTCCGGCGGTGGCCAGCCGGTCTCGATGGAGAACGTTCGGGAAGTAAGTGCCGTGTGCAAACGACACAAGATTCCGCTGTATTTTGATGCATGCCGTTTTGCCGAGAACGCGTACTTCATCAAGCTGCGGGAAAAAGGATACGAATCGAAAACTCCCAAACAGATTGCGCAGGAGATGTTTTCCTACGGGGATGGATGCACGATGTCAGCGAAGAAAGATGGCATGGCGAACATCGGAGGAATCCTCTGTACAAATAATGATATGCTGGCGCAGCAGGAGTAAGACTTATTGATTCTGACCGAGGGCTATCCGACCTACGGCGGTCTTGCAGGACGCGATCTGGAAGCTATAGCTGTGGGGATTCAAGAGGCGCTGGAAGAAGATTACTTGCGATACCGAATTGCTTCCACGGCATATCTTGGAAATCACATTGCGGAACAGGGCGTTCCGATTGTCCAGCCACCAGGTGGGCACGCAATATACCTCGACGCCCGCGCCTTTCTACCACGTATTCCGGTGGATCAGTTTCCCGGAGTCGCGCTCGCGGCAGAACTTTATCTCGAAGGTGGAATCCGCTCAGTGGAGATAGGTGGCCTGATGTTTGGAGCAGCGGCAAAGATGGACTTGGTGCGCTTGGCAATTCCGCGGAGAGTCTACACGCAAAGCCACATCGATTACGTGGTCGAGGTGATCTTGGAAGTCTGGAAGAAGCGGGAAGATATTCGCGGGCTGAAATTAGTCTACGAGGCGCCATTCTTACGACATTTCACGGCTCGGCTAGAGCCGATCCCATACGCAGCAGCTCAGGCCTGAAGCGAGGTCACGCGACAGTAATACCCCTTCGACCAGCTCAACATTTTCCGGGATATTGCTGGTTAGCACGCAAACTCCAGCGCCCATTGAGTCGAGTAATGCGAGCGAGAGCCCTTCCATCTCAGAGGGCAGGACAAACATAATTTGCATGAGTGAGTAATTCGTCCAGCGCCTCGGCCGATACCCAATCCAGAAAGAGGATATTGCTGCTCTTATGCTTGAGCAATTCCGCCGCGTACGAATCGGAATAAGTCGAACCTCCCGCAAAAGCCAGCTTTACCGAAGTGTGTAGCCGTTCATATGCGTCGATAAGAAGCTGACAATTTTTTTCTGACGAGAATCTGCCCAAGTAAACGATGTACTTGTCTTCTTTTAGTTCCCACTTCTGCCAGCGTGTAGCCGATCGGCGTTCGCGGATGTGAGTACCATTAGGCACCATTACCGTACCCGTTCCATGCTTGGCTTCGTAATGCTGATGAAGCGTTCTTGAAGAACCATGGTAGCGTTTGAGAAACTAACCGCTGCACGCTCCCCCATGCGAAGCTCAAGCCTCGCGACCTTGCCCCACTTCTTGCGTTGTCAATCGAGTCCCTGAACGGTGACGATTGTCTTCTTGCCAAGTAGTCGTGGGATAAACGAGAACAGTGCCGGCCCTAACGCGTGAAAATGAACAATATCGAAATCGCCGAGGCCAGCATGGATCGCACTCAAGAGAGTATGGATTGCAGTTTCCAGATGCTTGCTTCGAATCGTGGGTGGCCGGATCAGTCGCATACCGTTATACGTCGTGATCTTAGGCGTGCAGTGACTTCGACAATACACCGTAATTTCGTGTCCCATGCTTACCAAATGCTTGCCTGCTTCTTCGTAGTAGGTTTCGATGCCGCTGTATTTGGCCCCAACCCTCGGCCTCCGACAAAGGCATCGGAGACTCGGGACGTTCCCTGACACAACTACCGAATGAGCTGTGCACTTCTTATCCACAATCAACTGCTTATAGATTGGCAACAGTCGCTCGTAGTGGTCCTCTGGCCTGTAACGCTTCTCGACCAAATCTCGTCCCGCTGCTCCCATGGCCGAGGCAAGATCCGGTTGAAGACTTAACAAAGACAACCTCACCGAAATTTCCAGGCTGGTACAACAACCCGGTTTTGCCGTCTTGAGTTCGCGGCGGGAGCCGACGTCCGAGGCTACGACCGCCCGTCCCCGTGCATAAGATTCGAGAATGCTTTTTCCCAGTGTTTCGTAAGCGCGTGAAGGTAGAATCGTGAACTGGGATGACGAGATCTCCCGATCTAAAGCGCTGCTACCGAGATGGCCTAGGAACTGTACATTCTCCACCCGTAATTTATTTTTCAAGCCTTCCAGTTCCGTCCGCTGCGGCCCGTCGCCCGCAATCCGCAATCGAAGGTTGGGCACGTGGTGCATGGCCCGCAAAAGATCGTCCACTCCTTTTTCTGGCGACAGTCTTCCGAAATAGAGGATCGAAGCTGGAAGTTTCGGGTTAGTGATCTCTGTGAGTACTTTCTGGAAATGTGGAAGCACCTGAATTCGGCTCGCATCCCAGCTATTTTTAATGAGCTTCTCCCGGACGAATTGGCTGGGTGCCAGGAACTGATCGACGCAGGTTTCGTAAGTTCGCAACCAACTGTGCACGTAAGCTTCCGCCGCTAGCACAACTCTAGAAGCTGTTGAAATATCTTTTCCGGATCTTCGACAAACTGGGTATTTCCAGCCGCGTGGAACTCGTTCTGTATGCAGTGAGTCATGGTGGCCATCGCGACGCCGAGTGGGTTGCGGGAGTCTTCAACCAGGGTAGCGGCCTGCTTGGGGCAATTACGATCTTGGAGCGCGTCCACCTTGCATTCAATCAAGTCCCGAACAAATGGGCCAACTCGTCTACAATGTGTTGCGTGCCCGTGAGTCAAGCTACGGGCTCGATGAATTACATGACTCCAGTAGAATCAAAGCCGCGCCGGATCACTGTGATCGCCTCGGGACTACTTTGCGGGGCTCTGGCTTTGGTGGTGATTTACACCAGGCGCTCGGAATTCTTTAGCCCGCTTGCTGTTGTCGTGATCGCCGCAATCGGAGCGGCTGCGGTTTTGCTCCAGCTTTGGCTCCGTAATCGTGAGCACGCCGAAGTGGTTCATCCGCCTATCTGGTTGAACACTTTGGGCATTCTTCTAGCTTTAGTAGCCCTATTTTCGCACAGACTACGTTTAAGCACGGAAGTCACGCAATTAGTTGCGTTGGGAGCGGTAGGGAGTTTCGCAGTGAGCAGTGCTGTTATTCTGCACGCGTTTCGCAAAGACAAAGATCGCGCCCTGCCCAAATAAGTTTTGCGGCAAGAACCCGAATTCCTATGGCAAATGACCCGGAGAAAGAAGCCGCAGCCCGTGCCAGTCTGCGGTTCGTGAAACATGGCAATGTAGTCGGACTCGGCACCGGTTCCACCGCAGCCCATGCCGTGCGCCTGCTAGGCGAGAAAGTCAAAGCTGGCCTGAAAATTACGGCTGTTCCAACATCGTATCAGACCAAGGAACTGGCAGAGAGTCTTGGAATTCCTCTCACCACTCTCGACGAGCTTGCGCGAGACGAAGCCAAACAAATTGATGTCGACATCGACGGCTGCGATGAATTTGATCTGCATTTAAACCTGATCAAGGGCGGCGGTGGAGCGCTATTGCGGGAAAAAATCGTCGCATCGGCTTCACGGAAGTTTGTAGTTATCGCTGATTCCAGCAAGCAGGTCCCAGTCCTCGGCAAATTTCCCTTACCAGTCGAAGTCATACCATTCGCCCGAGCCTTGTTAGCCAAAGAGATTGCTAAGCTGGGGGCGACGGTCAGATTGCGCCAATATGCGTACGGGAATCCATTTGTCACGGACGAAGGACATCACATCCTCGACTGCCACTTCGGAGAAATTCCTGATCCTCCATTATTGTCGCGGACGTTGAGCGACATGCCGGGAGTGGTGGAACATGGGTTGTTTATCAATTTAGCGACAGTGGTGCTGGTAGGAAAAAATGGAAATGTGGAAGAGCTGAGGCGAGAAAGAATAGACGCCGGGCTCTGACAATTAAACCTCGCCAAAACGCGTAAGAGAGTGGAACCTTACAGCTTCCGCAGCGGATCTGGAAGCCAGTTCCCCAACGAATATTCGCCTGGACCTGTCAGCAGCAAAGCAAAAGCTAGCAGCAGCTCAGTCAGCGCGTACTCGATTCCGTTATTCGCAATATTGAAACCGCGCGGCAGATGAACAAGAAAGATCGCTCCCAGCATAACTACGATGATGGACAGCGTGCCCAAGCGAAAAAATATGCCAGTTAGGATCGCCAAGCCTCCTGCAAACTGTGCCAGGCCTACCAGATACCCGATGAGAGCCGACGCATGCATATAGCCCGCAAACCGCTCTGGGCCCGGACCGCCAAAAGCGCCGAAGAGAATAGCAGAACCGTGATAGAGGAAAACCAGAGCGCTGGCGATACGCAGTATCAGGAGGGCAACACTATGCCGAGTACTTTCGATAGCAGGGGCATAATAATGCGAATTCATAACGGCTACCTCGAAGCTCCCATTTACAAGATGCGCGTAAGGAGTTTTTGGGCACCGATTAAGCTGCGATTTCCCCCAGGGCCGACAGCAACCGTACCACTTCTTCTTCGATGTTGTAGTGCGCTAAACCGATTCGCAAAAATCCGCCGTCTTTTTCCACGTCCAGCCGCTCCGTTAGGTTCAGCGCATAATAGTTCCCGTCCCAGGTGAAGATACCGCGATCTCCTAATTTTGTCGCGAGCTCAAGCGGGGTATGCCCCGCAATCCGCACGGCAATCGTGGGGCAGCGATGATCAAAACGTGCTGGATCGCTGATGCCGTACAGCTTCAATCCGGGAATAGCTACAAGCCCGCGAACGAGAGTCTCCATTAACCCGCGCTCGTGTTCCTGGATCGCGTCGAAAGCGGCGAGCAGAGCAGCACGGCGGCTCGTTGCTGACTGGTCTACATGCCGTCCCAAATCGGCGATGTAATCTACGCAAGCTGTGATCCCGGCAATGCACTCGTGATTCAGAGTTCCCCACTCCCAGCGATTCGGACTCGCGTCGGTATTGGCGCGCACCTTATAGGGCTGAAAGCGCGTGAGGTGCTCGCGCCTGCCATAGAGCACTCCCATGTGTGGGCCGAAGAATTTGTAAGTCGAGCACAGCAGAAAGTCGCAGTCGAGAGTGCGAACGTCGATTGGACCGTGCGGCGCATAGTGCACCGCATCGATGTACACCATTGCCCCGGCAGCGTGAGCGAGTCGCACGATTTCTTTCACGTTGTTAATTGTGCCCACAGCGTTCGAAGCGTACCCCACAGCCACCAGCTTTGTCCGGCTGGTGATCTTGCTCGCGAGATCCTTCATGTCGAGCGTGCAATCATCTTCGTTGATGTCGGCAAAGCGAGTGGTCACGCCTCTCTCTTCGAGCGCGTGCCACGGCGAGACATTCGCGCTGTGGTCAAGGTGCGTTAGCAGGATTTCATCGCCTGGTCCAAGTTCGCGCCCGATCGCCCGGCTCATGGCGAAAGTCAACGTCGTCATATTCGGACCGAATACGATTTCATCCGAATCGCAATTTAGAAAGTCAGCCATTGCCGAGCGGGCTCCTGCAATCACGGCATCGGTGTTGCGGCTGGTAGCGTATGCACCGCACGTGTTCGCGTTGTTTCGCTTCAAATAATCAGAGATGGCGTCGATCACGCGCTGTGGTACCTGCGTGCCACCGGGACCGTCCAGGAAAATTGCGGATTGACCGTTGATGGTTTGTGAAAGAGAAGGGAACTGCGAACGGACGTACTGCATATCGAGAGAGGATGGACCTGCTTTTTGTATAGTGGCCATGAGTTCTTTTTAATTATTTTAGTCTGATACGGCGCGAATGAAATCTGCGAGCAATCCGTAGGAAGTCGCTTCAAGGCCCGGATTGATTTCAGTGATAGCGAGCCCCGGAAACATATCAGTTTCAAAATACACGATGTTGGAAGTTCCCGCGACCCAAGCCAGCGGATCACTTAATGGCACTTGTTCCGGCCGGACGCTTGCGCGAATTCCATTCCCGTGGCGCTGGGCGCGGCACACCAATTTATAAGGATGTCCAGACTCTCGCGCCGCACGAACCGCCTCTCCGCTTAACCCGCGAATTCCTTCCCGCTGAATGGTATCGAGCGCGATTTTTTCTCCCATCAGCACCGTCACCAATGCCGCAACTTTTACTGCCGCGTCCCACCCTTCGATATCATGCATAGGGTCGGTTTCGGCCACCCCGACTTCTTGAGCCTTCTTAAGGGATTGCTCGAAGCTCAAGCCTTCTTCCATTCCACTGAGGATCACGTTCGTCGTGGAGTTGAGAATGCCGCGAAATCCGCGTAGATGGATGGCAGGCAAACTGTCGCGGAACATGGAAAAAATCGGAACTCCATCCATGACTGAGGATTCGAACAGAAAGCTCAGGCCCTTGGAATCTGCCAACGCGCACAGTTCCTTGTGAGCATGAACAACTGGACCCTTATTCGCGGTGATAGCGTGTGCGCCAGCTTCAAGAGCGGCGCGCAGATGATCAATTGCAGGCTGCCCATCCTGCACATTAAGAGAAGTGGCCTCGAAGAGAACGTCAGCCTGGGCAGCATGCAGCCAATCGCGAACATTGCGTGGAGCAGTGGCCTTCAGCGATCCCACGGGAAAGTTCTTTTCCAGTAGCAAGGACGGATCAAGTCCTTGTGGATCTGCAATCCATCCCAATCTTCTGGTTGCGACGCCGGTGATGCGCCAGGCAATTTGACGCCTGCGCAGATCTGCTGTCTTCTCCTGCAACAGGCGAACCAGCGTCCGGTTCACGTTGCCGAAGCCCAGCAAACACAGGTTATATGTCCGAATGGATTTGTCCTTGAGTGGGCTTCAAAACGTCGCTATTCCCCAAGCATTCCTCGCACTAGCCCATCCCAACCGTGTGCTCGGGCTGTACCTTGTACACCACCCGCACTTCGCCAGGCTGACCGTAGGGATACTTGTCGACCCCGAGATACTTCTTCGCTAACTTATCAATGTTTTCGTTTGCGCCGTGTTCTGTGATCTCGGCGACGCGCCCACGGATCTCGAGATGCCGGTAGGGATTGTCGGGATCGATGATCGACAACGAAACCCGTGGATCACGGCGAACGTTCTTATCTTTTTGCCGGCCCTTGGCGGAGTTGAAAATAATGTAATCGCCGTCGAGATCGACCCACACGGGAGTGACTTGGGGACGACCGTCCGGCATGAGCGTGCCTAAATTGGCGAAAGCCCGCTTGCTGAACAGATCACGATACTTGTCTGGAATGACCTGCGACATAGCACCTCCGAAAAACACGAACGAATGAAACGTCAGACAATGATTATAGATGGCAACTGCCGATTCTGGGACGCGTGGAAGTTCCAGTGGTCTGAACAGAACGTCCCGACGCCAACAACGACACGGTCATGGACACGCCGAACACGAGAGCCGCTGAGTCTAAACGCGCGTAGATTTCCTTTTCGAGATATTAGTTGACCCTCGAGTGCGTTCCTCGCGTGCTCATGCCCGTTGTGAAACCCTTGCGGGACGCGGTTTTTGCTACGAAATTCACAACCTAGAAACAATTCGGCGCGAGATCCTTACGTCGAACATCGTAGGGAAAATACAGAGTTAATGCGCTTCAGTCATTCGCCCAGCGTACGCTCCCGTACGGATCTGCACTGAATCCAGTTCACCTACCTGTGAACGGGCTGCACTCGATTGAAAAACAAGAACATACACTCCTGCATTTTTCGTCATTTTTTATTGACTCTAAAAATAGAAGGAGTAAAACAAACTCGTTCTTTGACATCTTCTGAAGTTTTCCCGGTTGGTGCAGCGTCCGGGGCTCAAGCGAAGTCACTCTCCGTATTGAAAAATGATGGAGGGAAGGCGAGCAAGGGTCTATAGCAAAGCGCTGGTCGAGGCGAACGAGAAGAACCGTTAAAGGCAGGATAGAGTTCTGAGGCGTTGGATTGGTTTATCCGGTTGGCGGTGAGCCCGGAGCCCAAGCAACAGATCGCACGCTGCTAACCCGCAAGGGAGTAACGTGATCAGGTCGGCAAGGGTCTAAAGCGAGCTACTGGCCGAGACGAATGATTCCAACACCACCTCGGAACTCTTATTTTTTCTCCCGTTGAGCTTCTTTCAGGCAAAACGCTACCTCCTCTAGTCGCTTTTCTCTGTGCTTCCCTGTGCCCTCTGTGGTCCAAAATTCCAAAATGACCACAGGGAACACAGCAAATTGAGCCCTGAGGAAGACGTTCCGACTTAAGGCACCTGCACGACCCGCAAAGGTCCTGCGGTTAGGTGATCCTTAAGAACGCTATTGTTCGATGGGACTATAGCCACCACATTTAGATTCACCTGATACGTGCCGAAAGGCAGATCGTCTCCAAAAGGAATCTCGAAGTCGAGTGTCTGTTTTTTAAGATTGAAGTGTTCAATGCCAATCGCAGTGGCGCGCTTTGCATCGCTCACCGCCAGGACCACCGTCGTCAAGTCGAAATCTTCGTCCGTCTGATTAGAGACCTTGAACGAGCCTTCAATTCTTTGTCCATTGACTCTGGGCGGCTGTCCCCAGTCGACGAGCAGCGGCTCGAGAACACGCAGCTTCAGAGGCTGAACCTTCTTTTGAACCGGCCTGCCGCTGTCGGCCATGATGACAGTAAAACTAAAGCTCCCGGTTTCGGTTGGAACGCCCACCAATGAACCGTCTTCGTTCAACTTAACTCCGATCGGCAAAGAATCCGTATTCAATACCCACTTCACAGGCGTGATGCCACCCTTCGCTTGTAGTTGAAACTGATATGGCTGGCCAAGATAGCCCTTTGGCAAATCCGTGTTGAGAATTACGAGCGGTTCGCCGATGGCGGCGCCTTGTTGGGCCAAACTGGCAGTACCGGTTGTAATCACGCAAAACACAATCGCCAGACTCAAGCGCAAGCCACGTTGCTCTCGGGGAAAGTTCATTTTCCTTAGATGCGAAAGAGTTAAAGATTGCCGGAACGCTCTATTTCTTAGATGTATGCCATCCTGGGCTGCAGGCCTGTCCGTTCGTCGTTGCAGTGCTGGCGAATGTGGCTTATTGCGCCGCCTATATCGAGGACATCTTCGCTCAAATGTCCGGATTTCGGGAGCGGTGGCGGGATCACCGCGCAATTCTGTTCGTATTGGGTCTAATTTTCGCGGGGATAATCACCCGCTTCTGAGCAATCGGGATTTTTGAGGCTGGGAACCGCTAGGTTGCGGAATCCAGCCTCGACAGAAAGTAAGTTAGTGCTGCTGGCTCATCTGCCCGATAATTTCTACTCCAGCGTCATTCTCCAACATGTACCCGCCTGTGCTGGATGTTAAATAAACAACAATGTCGTTGGTATTGTAAGAAAGACCTGAGACCGTCGCTGTGAGTCGCCCACTAGTTCCTACAGAGTAGGTGCCGGAGAGCGCTCCCGAAGTGTTGGTGGACCCGGAGTTGTTGACGAATTCATTCCATGTGAGAGTTCCAGAGCCATTCAACTGAATCCAGCCGACGCGATCGATAAAAGCGTTGGTTAGATTTAGATCGAATCCGTCCATAAAGAATGCATATTGACCATTGAGGCTTGCAGTAGTGAGCGATCCGGATTGCAAGTCTGCTGTTCCGCGCTCGACTTTATTTGGATTGTTAGTTATGAAGAATGCACGCGAAGGGCTCACTAGCCAAAAAAATTGTTGCACGGTTCCTCCGGTTGCGGGAATCAGATTCACTACGGCTCGGCCGTTGGAAGCTACGGAGTAGGTTCCCCCAGTATTGAAAGAGATGTCCGTTGATGCAATGGCGTCAGCCACGGAATCAAAAGAACCCCTATTTATGCTGCCTGAGCTAGCGGTAAAGCTGCCAACCGTGTCGACTCCATTGATTCCGCCATTGGTGGAACTGTCGTCTCCTCTACTGCCAAAAGCGTAACTTCCGGACAGGGAAGCAGTCGTGAAAGGTCCAGCGGACTGCAGTTCAGCTCGTGCAAGTCCCGGTACACCAGAATCGGTAAAGAAAAAGTGTACGTTGCTGGAGTCGACCACGTAGTAGGCAAAGGTTGAGGTATTGCCATTCGGGCCAAGGTTATCGCTGAATGTTCCCGTGCCCCGTCCGTTGGAGTCAGGAGGGTTCATCGCGCCAGTGAAGATAGCGGAACTCAAGGTGCCGCCATTGTTAAGGTCGCCCGTGCCATTCACTGCTCCACCGCTGACAGCAAGCGTCCCTACTTCCGCGAGAGATGTTGCGTTCAATTTATGTTCAAGAAATACAAATGTCCCAGTCGGCGCGGATGAAAAAGCGCTGGCAGTTTGTTGTTCGGCCACTCCTGCCCCGGTGTCTGCGTCGACCGTTCCGCTAATGACGAGATAAACCTTCGATGTGCTCGCCATGGTGATTGCAAAGCTAAAGCTTCGACCGGAGGTGGACGTCAACAAGATTGTGCCCGTGCCATCGTTGGCGACGGAGTAGGTGCCGGTCAGCGCTCCGGAAGACACTGCCGTTCCCAGGGAGAAGTCATCCACCCCGGCAGTGATCTTCCCCCCACCGTCCGCCGTGAAGCTGCCGCCCTCATAAATATAGGATCCTGCCGTGGGATCGACCCCGGATAATTGGTAAGCATACTGCCCCTTCAAGCTGGCATTCGAGAAGCTCCCCTTGCCACCTCCACCTTGATTGAAAACGTTTCCGCCTGATCCGCAGGCCGGACAGAATGACAGCAAAAGGAGACTTAGGGAGAGAAATAGTTTCTTCATGGCGATGGGAGCAGCGAGGGACTGCAATTCTCCTATAAGATTTTGAGCGCATTCAGCAATTGCTACTGGAAGCAGAGTTCTGATTCGGTTGTAACACCATTGTAGGAGGAAAGTTCCGGGCAGCGATGACTAGCTGGATACGAAAGTAATACGTGAATACCTTTAGCCGTGGAGACGACAGTTAAGCCTCGGGCACTTCGACGCTCGGTCGTGGAAATGCCTCAGCTTGGGGCGTCTTAACCTTAGCGAGAACCCAAACCGCAAGTCGATAACCCAAGAGGAGCGCCAGCACGAACGCGTATTCAAGCGGTTGACGCTTGTCCGCCTTCACCAGCCAGTAATAATGGACCACTCCGGCGAAAGCGCTGACATAGATCAGGCGATGCAGTGTTTGCCAGCGCTTTCCTCCCAAACGCCTGATCCAACCCTTAGTTGAGGTCAACGCCAATGGAATCAGCAACAAAAACCCGAGCAACCCCACAGTGATGAATCGTCGCTTTGCGACGTCTGCCAGGATTTCATGGAGGGCGAAAAACTTGTCGAGCCAGATGTAGGTCAGAAAATGTAGCGAAGCATAGAAAAAGGCAAATAATCCGAGCATGCGGCGAAAACGAATCAGCCAGAATTGGCCGGTTAGTTTGCGCAAAGGCGTAATTGAGAGAGTGATGAGTAGAAAAACCAGCGTGCAATCGCCGGTTGAGTGCGTGATCACCTCAATCGGGTTTGCCCCTAATGCCTTGCCATGAGCTTCCAAAGCCAGCCATGCTAGTGGTCCCAGAGAGGCGAGGAAGAAGACGACCTTAAACCAGCGAATCACTTTTAGATTAGGCATCCGAGAGTTCTTTTAGAAATTCTTCTTCAAATCCATGCCAGAGTATAGGCTCGCGACCTGATCGTAGCCATTGAACATCAGCGTCGGACGTTTTAAGAATTCGCCCAGCCGGCGCTCTTTAGCCTGACTCCATCGCGGATGATCGACGTGAGGATTGACATTGGAATAGAAACCGTACTCACCGGGGGCAGATCTCGCCCAAGTGTTGAGCGGTTGCTTATCGGTGAAGCGGATACGAACGATAGCTTTCGCGCTCTTGAAACCATATTTCCAGGGAACCACGAGACGCAAGGGGGCACCATCCTGGTTGGGCAGCACTTCGCCGTACATACCGAAACACAAAAGTGTTAGAGGATGCGTTGCCTCGTCCATTCTTAGGCCCTCGACATATGGCCATTCCAGCACGTTGCCGCGTTGTCCGGGCATCTGTTTCGGATCTTCGATGGTAGTGAATTCAACGAATTGGGCCTTCGAGGTCGGCTCAGCTTTCTTGATCAGTTCGCTCAGGGAATAACCGATCCAGGGCACTACAATCGACCAGCCCTCCACGCAGCGATGGCGATAAATCCGCTCTTCGGGAGCTGCCATCTTAATGATGGTGTCGACATCCAAAACTTGCTTTTTCTTGACCAAGCCATCGATGGTGATATTCCAGGGACGAGTTTTGAAGTTCTTCGCCAAACCAGCGGGCTCGTACTTGTCGGTAGAGAATTCGTAGTAATTGTTGTAGTTGGTTACATCTTTGTAGGGCGTGATTGTCTCAGTCGTCGAAAACGGACTCTTCTGGACGCCATCGATTTTGGCGTTGGCTAACACCGTGGCGGGAGGAGAAGCCAAATTGTGCAGACCCACGCCTACGGCTATGGCGGCGCCGGCAGCGGCCATACCAGTCATAAACTTACGGCGATTGAGATAGAGATGTTTTGGGGTTATCTCAGACGAGGCAATGTCGTTCGCGTTCTTTATGAGCATCGATGTTTCCTCTATACAGTACGGCCTAGGTGCTGGGCCCGGATATTTATCCCTCTTTGTGACTGCTATCGATAGGACGCGTAGAGAAAGGAAAAGATGCAGGAGGCGTGAATCCGTGACGAGTCTGGGGGAACACAAAGGCAGTGCACAGTTCGACTTGAGAAGAATTCCGTACTCCGGGTATGGCGGTTAAGTGTTTATGCCGTCTTTGCGAGCGACTCACATACTTCTCGGATAGCTCTGTGTTGCTCCGCGCTTCTGGCTAGAAACTCCACCCCATGGCGCAGTCCATGCCGATACCGCACCAAGGCTCGCAATTTAACCGGGAAGGCAACATGGGGCAGCGACAGCTCCATGGACACAACTTCGCCAGCTTCTACCTCACCCGTGAGGGTTGCACTCAGCCCGTCTTCGGCAAACTCTGTAGACCGTCCCCAAAAGGAAATAGTCTTGCCGTCGCGGAAGACATTCACTACCACCTTCATGTCTAACGGATAACGTGGAAAGCGGCGCGCGGGGTGGGAAGGCACCGAGTTCGGAATCGTGTCGCCCATTTCGCCTCTTCCTCTTTCCGTAGATTTAATTTTTAGCGGACTGACTACAACGTGCGCAGACGCAAGAGCTGGGAGCCAGTTGAACTCGATGAAGAATGTTCGAGCAACTTCTATCCCAGGCACGATATAAATGTGTCTGATTGTCGCCGAAAAGCCCAGATGGCTCAAGGCCTTGTACCAATGGGGTAATAGATGCCCGGAGATAGATATGTAGGAGCCGAGGCAGCTGTCCCTACGTGATTAATTCGAACCGGAGGTGTTGGCACGTAGGAGGCGAATCTTCTTGATTTTACGCCCCACGCGTAGAGTGATCTCATGCTGGGAGCAAATAATAATGAAGTCCTTTTCGCTTAAGTTCGTCCCGTTAATGCTGACGGCTTTACTCTTGATCTTTGCCGTAGCTTCGGTATTTGAGGTTGCCAGGCCCGCTTGACGAATTAGCTTATCAACGCGAATCGCTACCTGATTCCTAGGACTATGCGCGCCAATACATAGGATGGCCGGCCCTCCGGTTTCGGGAACGGGATTGTCGGGAATAACATCAGCCGCGCGGATTGTATCTATCTGGATCTCACTGATATCGATCTCCTCCGGCACAGCGCCCTTCTGGAACTGCTTCGCCCAATCCTCCCCGGCCTTCTCCGCCGCTTCTCCCGAATGGAAATCCTTCACGATGATCCGCGCCAAGTCTTTCTTCGCCTGCATGGGATGCGACTCGTGTTTCATCTTCTCGAGTTCCGGCACCTGCACATCCGTCAGCAACTCGTAATATCTCCACATCATTTCATCGGAGATTGACATGATCTTGCCGTACA
>JAOAPG010000233.1 GCA_025462785.1 Acidobacteriaceae bacterium | reverse complement strand
TAGATTCGAACTGAGTAACAGCGTACTTTTTGCCATTGCCCTCCTTGCCAAGATAGAAGCCACGGAGTTCGCTGTTCAGTATCCCGTTGTATTGAATCTGCACGGTCGCCGGTCCTGGCTGAATTTCTTTTTCCACAACCAGCGTTGCGAATTCTTTTTCCTTGTCGAGGAATACGCGCGCCTTCTGGGACACTCCGGCGCTGCTTATGTTGACATCGTGAAACTCGATGTCAGCCGCGTTCAGAACTATTTTTGATGTCGGCTTCAAAATCCGGATTTGAATGGTCTCATTGCCTGCGAAATTATCTTTCGCAAAATCGGGCGCGAAGCTCAGCTTGTAATTTTCAGGCACGGCGAGTTCAGGCAGCCGCTGGGCTGTGGCAAATGAACTTAGAAATAGCAACACTCCAAACACGAAAAACCGTCGCTTCATAATCTCCTCAAGTAAACCTTCAGGTAAATCTCTCAATAGTATGATGCTGCTTATGGGTGCGCAATTGCCCGACGCCCTAGTTCCGGCGCGTCACAATGGCTGGCAGGTTCCGTTCAAAACTGTCAACGTACATCGATTCGAACCAAACCAGTATGGAATCTCGCGGTAGTCACCTACATCAAATACCGCCATGTCCGCATCTTTGCCTGGCTCAATCGATCCTTTACGATTTTGCAAGCGCAACGCCCACGCGCCATTGATGGTTGCTGCCGCGATACTCTCCGCGGGAGACATTTTCATGTGGGTACACGCAAGCGACATCACGAACGGCATGCTCGGGGTCGGGGAAGAGCCAGGATTGTAGTCCGTTGCCAATGCCACTGGAACGCCTCCATCAATCAGCTTTCGCGCTGGAGGGTATTTCTCCAAACCAAGAAAATAATTGGCTCCGGGGACCAGTGTAGCGACAGTCTCCCGTGATGCCACAAGCGCGATGTCATCGTCGCTGACGTGATCCATGTGGTCAAAGGATGCGGGATTGAATTCGAGTAGCAACTGTAGATTTGCCTGACTGAGCTGTCCTACGTGAGCTCGCGTGCCCATCCCATGTTCTTGTGCAGCTTTGAAAATCTTCGCAGTGTCTTTGACGCTGAAAGCGCCTCGCTCCGTGAAAACATCAACGAAGTGGGCGAGTTTGCGCCTGGCTGCTTTTGGGACCATCTCTCTACAGACGAGCTCGACGTATTTTGGTGAGCAACTCTGAAATTCTTTGGGGACGACATGGGCTCCAAGTAGAGTTCGAACGACGGTTCCTGGCCAGCGATTTGCGGCCTCTCGAATGGCTTCCAGCGACTTCAATTCCGAGTCCAGAGTAAGACCATAGCCGGATTTCGCCTCGACCGTCGTGGTGCCTTGAAGCGCCATTTCCTGTAGAGCTCCCAGCACATTATTGGCGAGTGTATTCTTGCTGGCCTTCCGCACGCCTTCCACACTTGACCGAATGCCGCCGCCAGCCTCGGCAATCTCTTCATACGATGCACCGGAAATGCGCTTCTCGAAATCCACAAGGCGCGACCTTACAAAAACCGGATGCGTGTGAGAGTCGACGAATCCGGGAACGACTACTTTTCCGCCACAGTCGATTTCGGTCAAAGTTTTTTGATTCTTCTTGATCCAAGGATCGCGCAGGGCATCTTTGGTTTTACCAACCGAAACGATCTTTCCCCCGACACATAGAACTGCGGCATCTTCGAGGATTCCAAGTTCTGAGAGATCCTGTCCGCGTCGCGGACCACACTTGCTCGAAGGAGAGCGAAGAGTAAGAAGCTGGCCGATGTTGGCGAGCAGCAGGGAACCATCACGTCGCGGCATTCTTCTCGTGGATGAAGTCAACGAACTAGTTTAGCAGCGAGGGTGAGCAACTTTGATCGAAGTCGTTGTCGTAAACGGAGAGTGGATGGTGAGGGATTTCCGGGGTGGGGCTGGTGTATTGGCCCGAGGAGAGCTGAAATGGCGTAAATGTTCCCATGGGAACATTCTGCATTGCGTAAGTCGTGTTGATTCTGCAACTTGCACTGTTGGCAATTTACCATGGTTCACCAATTCAGCGTGCGGTTGGGCTGTATCTGCTCCATCGGGGAGCTCAATCGCCCGATAAAAGTGACCATAGCGGCGCTCAGTGCGGCGACTCTAGTTTCAGGTCCTCGTTCGGGCCTTCGTTCGCCTTGGATGACCAATGTATCTCCAAATGATTTCAACCTTGATGCTTCGATTGCTAGTCCCGGCAACTCGGCAGACAATACGACATTTCCCTCTTTATAGGCTATTTCGACATAGGCTATTTCGACCGCAGGCGCCCACCAGTCTGGGGTGACTTCCACGATATCCGAGAGACCGCCTGACCCTGTTCCTTGGGCGGACGCTTCATACAATCTATTCTGTATCCTGCGGAGCAGCGGACGCGGATTGACGAATACTTCGAGCGGATCCATCACTAGAATAGGATTTGAAGAAATACTGACGGAAGGGGGTGGATCTTCCTGCCTCCTCCGGAGAATTTCTGAGGCCGTTCGCGTACTTACCCGTGGATTTTCCGTTCCTTCTGACATTGTTTGCTTCGTGACCCGAGACAGAGTATTGCGAGGTGTTATCGACATGGGACCGCTAGGACAATTCCCCTTGAGGGGAAGTCGCGATTAGGGAACTGCGCAGCGGCTTGGGTCGGCCGTAAGTCGTAAAGCATTCGTAAGAACGAGGAGTATCTCACTTTCGGGGATCAGCTCACCCCGATTCCCATCTTCTTGCCTACTCTCTTCAGTACTCCCAACGCTTGTTCGAGCTCTTCGTTCGTGTGTGTGGCTGTCATGATCGTTCTTATTCTCGCTTTTCCTTCTGGCACCGTGGGAAAAGCTATTCCCGTTCCCATGACTCCTTCTTTGAAGAGCTCGCGGGAGAAGTCCATCGTCAACTTTCCGTCCCCGACAATGATTGGCGTGATCGGGGTCTCGCTCTGTGGGGTGTTCTTGCCTCCGATGTCGAAGCCCAATAGTCGCAATTCTTTTTTCCAGAAGCGCGTGTTCTCCCAGAGCTTCTCGATACGCTCCGGTTCGTTTTCGAGAACATCGAAAGCTGCAATGCAGGTTGCCGCGACTGACGGCGGATGGGATGTTGAAAACAGAAATGGACGAGCGCGGTGATAAAGGAAATCGATCAATTCGCGTGAACCGCAGACGTATCCGCCGAGAGCTCCTATGGCCTTCGATAATGTTCCTACCTGAACATCAACGCGACCGTGCACGTTGAAGTGATCAATGGTCCCTCGTCCGTTGCGGCCGAGTACGCCGGACGAGTGCGCGTCGTCCACCATCATAATCGCGCCATACTTTTCTGCGATATCGCATAGTCCGGGCAGCGGACCGATATCGCCGTCCATGGAAAAAACCCCGTCGGTGATAAGCAGCTTTTTGCCCGGCTGATTTTTCACGCTAGCCAGTTTCTCTTCAGCTTGTGCGACATTCTTGTGTTCGAAAACCAGGATTTTGGCGCGGGAGAGGCGCGCACCATCAATAATCGAAGCATGATTGAGCGCGTCTGAGATGATGAAGTCTTCTTTGCCTAAGATCGCCGAAACCGTTCCGGCGTTCGCAGTAAACCCGGACTGAAAGACGACGCAAGCCTCGACATTCTTGAACCGCGCAATTTTCTCTTCTAGCTCCATGTGGATCTTCATGGTGCCGGCAATGGTGCGAACGGCACCCGATCCGACGCCATATTTCCGGGTGGCTTCGAGAGCGGCTTCGCGCAGCTTGGGATGGGTAGTCAGTCCGAGATAATTGTTGGAAGCAAGATTGATGACCTTCTTGCCGTCGAACGTACACACTGCGGCCTGTTCATCGTCGAGCACACGCAGGTTGAAGTGCGTGCCTTTAGCCTTGAGCTCGTTCAGTTGGTCAGTGAGGTAGGAAAGAGGATTTGTCCGCGTAGCCGTTGCCATTCAGTCTCCGATGTTAGTCAAGACAATCGTAACAGCAGAGTCCTACAGGCTAAAGAGCCCTGGACGGCACCAAACTCTAGTTTCTAAACCGAACGAGATTCAAGCGGCATCGATTTTCTTTTCTCGGGCGGAACCGCATTGCGAGCAATTGGCTTGAATACTTTCCAGGTTTCTAAGCAAAGATTCGCCGAAAGTCTCCCATCGCGGTTTTAATAAGGTCACGCCCTGAGCGGCTTCTTCCGCCCGTCTAATCGTGCCCTGTGGACGGAGAGTCACTTTGTGCGCGCCGGGCCGAGGGTCGGGAAATTTATCAGTCAGGCGTTCGGGAAATAGATCTGCGGCAGTGCGTTCGGGAACGCTAAGACTCTCATTGGACGCATCGAGCGGCGCAGGCGGCTCTTCCGGAGGAGTTATGATTCGATCCGAGCCACGGCGATGCATCACCGGGGCCTCATGCCAGTATTTCTTGAATTCTTCTTCATACTTTTTCCGGTCGTCTTTTGAGGTAAGCCAGTTTTCGTCATAAGAAGGGGAGTCTTCGATCTGCTTTTTAGTCGCGTCGATCGAGAGATCGTCCTTACGATTCGTATCAGATACAACTCTGTCGGCGGGAAACAGGAATTTGCCCGAGGGTAACCAGCCGCCGCTATCCACAACCAGATATTTAATGTCCATGGTGTCGTGGTCAAAGATTACGTCAGCTACTTTCCCAAGCTCTTCATCATTCGACCCGTAGACGCTTGCGCCGCGAATGTCGTCTGCATCCGAAGGAAAGCGGTAGGTACCCAAGGTGCCGTCATGAGCCATAAGACTCCTCTCGTTGTTTGCTTAGAGTCTGATGTGAAGCAGCGCGAAATCAATCAGACGGGATGCGTATCACTGGGTAGACGTTTCAGGGTAGGGAAAGAATGTGACGCCGCTTCGTAGAGGCGTCACCCGTATGTAATGATGAACTAAGCTATTTGCAACTTGTCCCGAGAAAAGAGGGTTGAGTTTGGCGGTAGGTAAAGGTGGTTCCGACGATGTCTCCAAGCGCATTCACTCCGTTGACGCTGCTTCGATATGTGTGGGGAATGCTAACTAATTTGAACTGTCCGTTTTTGTAAACGAAGCTCTGCAAAGATCCATTCGGTGGCAGAGTGTACTGCCCGACAATTTCTCCTGCATTGTTGATTCCAGTGGCGATGGTAAAGTTCGAGCCGGGGAAGTCGAGGGATGTGTACTGGCCTTGAATGAGTACAAACCCATGGGTGCTACTGTTCTGATCGAGATAGCTTCCAACGATCATACCAGTGTCGTTAATCGCATTCGCTCCGGTTGCATTCGCTCCCGGAAATTGAATATCCGTAAACTGACCTTTGTTGAGCAGAAAACCCTTGCCCGGAGAAGTGATATCAGGTGATTCTGTTCCGACGACCTGTCCCTTGTTGTTAATGCCACTCGGATCCGTAATTCCGGCGCCCGGATAGTTGATAGGTATAAATTTGTTCCCCATAAGTTCGAATCCGTATGCCTGCGTCGCTGGTTGGTAGGCGTAGCCTCCCACAATTGAGCCTTTGTCGTTGATGCCCGTTAGATACGTGGATTGGGCGCCGGGCACCAGATAAGTCGCCACTTCGCCCGTCGCTTGTCGAATGAACCCGCGAAAGTAACCTTGGCCATTCTTGATGAGGATATATGAGCCGACAATGATATTCGAACGGTTGACTCCATTGGCGCTGCCATTCCCATGGACACTGATCAGCTTGTAATTGCAGGTTTCGGTTTGGGCGAACGATGTCAGCGAAAGAACGAGATTTGCGAACAACAGAATTGGCAAAGCTTTCAGAAATGACATACAGAGACTCTCCTTGGAGTCGCTGTATAGATGGAGTCACCTCTGGGTAGGGTTGTTCCTGCTTGCGCTCCGTTAATACGGCTGTTTGCGTATACGGACTAAGAGGCGATGTTGGATAAAGTTCTCAAATCTGGAACTTCTATATCGGGCTGACCTTCTGCGGCTTTCGCCGCTCCTGACCCGACGCGTGGTGATAGTCGATTGACCCAGACGGTTGAGATGCCCAATGATTTTGCTGGAATTAGATCATGATAAATACTCTGCCCGACATGCAGCCAGCGATTCGGTCCGATGCCAATACGTTCCTGAGCCAGCTTAAAGATAGTCAACGACGGTTTGTAAGCGATAGCTTGTTGCGCTGTGATCACATGATCAAATTTGACTTCAAGCTTGCGTGCGGAAGCTGCGAAGAGATCATCATCAACGTTCGAAATTACTCCTAGCTTATATTTTGTTTTGAGCTTGCGAAGCGCAGGGACTGTGTCCGCGAATGGCTGCCAGCTTGCCAAGGATTCAGGTAAGGAGCTCGCCTCGGCTTCAGTGGGAGCGAATCCGAGACGCTGCCCAACGCCATTGACGACCTCTTGCAAGACGGTACGGTAGGGACGAAAGACACCTTGTTCGGCCTCGGCTTCTAGCTCCGAGTAAAGCTCAAGCAATTGCGAGTCGGCGAGAGTTTTATTATGGCCAGCGAGGATTGGTTTTAGGGCAGAGAAGATGCCGCTCTCCCAATCGATCATCGTTCCGTAGCAGTCGAAGGTGAGGACCTCGAATTGGGAGAGGTCGAATGCGTTTTCAGGTCGTGAGGAATTCAATCGGCTCACCTCCGAAGCGAAATCATCGTAGCAAACTTGTATTGTGGATACGGACGACGAAAGCAGATTTCTCGCCGGTTTCTCGCTCCTCAAAGGGAGCTGCGAACAGCTCGAAATGACAATGCCCAGGATAAGAATCAAAGGGAATCGAAGTCCCGTCCATAACTACACGCGAAAGAGGGATTTAGTAGCAAAGAAAAATCCCTAAGACCGTGGCGGCTTAGGGACTGGACTGCTGACTAGATCTTCTTATCTAACTTCGAGCGAGTTCGTCAGTTTGAAATTAAGAGCCGTTTCCACCGGAAGCACGATATCTTTGTTTCCCGTGAAAGCCGCACCTGCGCCACCCGCTCCTCCGCCGGCGACTGCCCCAATGGCTGCTCCTTTACCACCTCCAGACAAACCGCCGATCAACGCACCGAGCGCGGCTCCGCCGCCAGCCATGATGCCTGTCCGCTTGCCTTTGCCTTTTTCGACTCGAGACACTGCAGCGGTTTCAATGGCTCTGTCGCGTCCGTCGACGGCGATTGAGGTCAGTTGTAATTCGAGGCTTGCCCCACCTGCAAAGCGGCCTAGAGGCTTGGCATCGACGACAGTGCCGGACGCTCTGGCACCGGTTCGGATCGCAGTTCGTCCATCCACCGCGACAGGGCTCGACAGTGTGGCCGAAAAACTATCTCCCGCATGACTGATCTTGGAGCCTACCGCTTGATCTAGGCGGACGGTCAGAGTTGTCCCTGCTGGAATGACAATCGCCCGTGGCGGCTCGGGTCGGGGTTTCTCAGCGGCCTGCATATTGTCCGCAGCTGGTGCTGAGCTGTTGTTGGCATTATTGTCGGCACGAGCGTTCGTATCGCTTCCGGTTGTCGAAGTGCTAGGCGTGCTTTTGCACGCGAAAAGTCCTAGGGACAGAATCAGGGTGAGTGCCAGCAGACGAAATCGCATAGTTCCTCCGTTTGAGAGATGTAGCAGAAAACAACTCTGGCTGCAAATCACTAACGGGCAAGTACGCTCGGATGGGCGGAGGTCAGAGCACTAAAGCTTGGCATCGATCATGTCTTGGTCAGGCAAAAGGGAAGTCTGTTTCGGGGATTGGCCATCCTGCGAAAGCGCGGATGATACTCCAGCTGCCGCAGTAGTGGAGTGTTGGTCTTCTTTGGGTTCACTCACTTCTTTCTTTTGCAGGAATTTTTCAGTATTCAGAAGAGAGCGACCAAGGGACGCGTTGTAGCCGGTCCATGCAGTCTCTGTTCCGTTCTCGCGTTCGAAATGGGCGCGCATACTTTCCATCTTGGAATCGAGATCGTCGAGGTAGTGCAACATGAGCGCCTCGGGGAACATAGGCAGCTTCGGGGAGCCAAAGTCATATTGTCCATGATGGCTGATGATGAGGTGCTCGATGCAAGTCTTAAGCTCGTCGGGAAATCCCGGCAGGTGTGCTAGCTTTGCCTGCAGCATCTCTAGTTCGATGATCATGTGTCCGAGCAATTGGCCGCGAGTCGTGTAGGAAAACGAGCGATTATAGGTAAGCTCGTGTATCTTGCCGACGTCGTGGAGGAATGCACCTGTAAGCAGCAGGTCCCGGTTGATCTGCGGATAATTTCGAGACACGAGATCACAAGACCGAAAAAGCGAAACAACGTGATCGAGCAGCCCGCCTATGTACGCATGATGCAGAGTCTTTGCAGCGGGAGCATTGCGGTACGCACGGGCGATTTCCGGATCGGACATGAAGGCCTGGATCAGCGCCTTAAGGTGCGGATCTTTGAAAGTCGCAACAAAATCAACCAGCGTTTGCCACAGCTCGTCGATATTTTTTGTGGTCTTGGGCAGATAGTCGGCGAAGTCGACTTCTGAATCTCCCATACGACGAAGCTTGTGAATCGTGATCTGGAAGCGATTCTTATATTTGTTTAGAAGACCTTTTATCTTTAGATAATCGTCCTGCTCGAAAGCGTCGAGCGAGTCTTCGACGTTGTCCCACATTTTGGCTTCGATCTGGCCGCATCGATCTCCGAGCGTGAGCGCGAGATAAGGGTCGCCGGTTTTCTTTGGTTTTACCTGCTTGGAAACTACCACGAAGCTGGAAGTGATGATCTTATTCTCGTGCTCAACGCAATCCGATAGAAAAAATTCCTTCATAGCTTAGGTGCCTGAATCCGTATAGAGAAAAAAAGTAGTATTGACGTTTAATCCTCTACGGATTCCGCTCAGCTTAAACTAAATCACGCCAAACTTCTTTTTCTTTTTTTTGAGCTCTTTGGCAGTGGCATCTTTCGCCGTGGTTTCAATTGGCTTAGTTTCGTTGGGACTGGCGCCGCTGTCGACAAAACCGGGCTTAATATCAATGAACGCATCCTCGCGAAGTTTTTTCAGATATTCGCGAAGAGCAGGTTGCAGCCTCTGCATATACAGTGCGTCCTGAACCCGCGGCTCGATATCTTTAAACGGGGGAACGCCGGCAGCCTGATGGTCGGTAACTTTGAGGATCACGAATCCTTGCTTCGTACGGATTGTGTCGGATACCTCGTCCTTCTTCATGCCAAACGTGAGGTCTTCAAGTTGCTTTGCCAGAGTGCCGCGCTTGAACAGGCCGAGGTCACCGCTCTGGGCTGCCGTGGGTCCGTCGGAATTCTTTTTCGCAATTTCGTCGAAGGCTGCACCTTTCTTGATCTGGGCTAGCAGGTCGTTGGCTTTGGCTTGCGCCGCGGCAACCACGGCTTCATCAGTCGCGCCTTGCGGTTTTTTCTCCGTTGAAACCAAAATTTCGCTCAGCTTAACCTGCTCCGGACGTTCGAGATCGGCTTTGTGCTCGTTGTAGAACGCCAGTTCATCCCCTTTATTAATAGAAAGGCGGGAACCGACTTCCTTGCCTATGACTTGCTGGGTAATGATTTGAGTCCTGATGTTTTGCTTGAAGTCTTCGAAGGAAACGCCTTGGGCGGTGGCAGCTTTTTCGAGGTCTTCCATGCTGTCCAGCTTCATCTCTTTGCGCATGTCATCGAGTTTCTTGATCAACTCGGTATCGGCGGTTATGCCGAGGTCTTTGCCCTTGTCGAGTAGAAGCTGTTGATCGATGAGGTCGCGAAGCACGTCTTTGTCGCGTTCAGCGACGATCTTGTCGGCATTCGCGGGGTCTTGCTGTTGAGCCTCCTGCTTGAGTTCTTCTTTGCTGTGCTGGTACTCGGTTCGCGTGATGATCTGATTGTTTACGCGCGCGATAATCTCTTCAACGATGCTGTCGGCAATGCCAGAGAGCGGAATCGCGACAATACCAGCAAGAACAAAGCAGGGGAGCAATCTACGCATAAGAAATTCCTTGGCCGAAATAAATCTTTGGTCCGGACTGAAGGGACATGGCTTGAGAAATTGTAACCCGGAAAGTCTGCCTCGATCCACTCTGGGGACTCGAAATATGCGGGTTCTGTTCGGCTCGATTAAATGTCGGCCGCTCGCACCAGGGCCATAGCAGTTACGTCGTCGTGTGTGGGAGGAGTGCGCATGTACTGTTTCACGTAATCGAGAGTCGCAAGGCAAACTTCTTTCGAGCTTTCTGCGGTCGTGTTCTGCAGATTTTCTTTTACCCGAGTAATTCCCAATTCTTCTCTCTTAAACTTCGCCTCTACGAGTCCCCGCGAAACCAAAAGCAGAACGGCACCCGGATGTAATAGGACCACTGAAGCATCAGCAGTAGCGTGTGAGAAAAGACCCAATGGGAGTCCGGTAGCGGGTAGCTCTATTACTCCATGGTTGTCGCGGACCAGACCCGGAGTGTGCCCTGCGTTGACGTAACAGACAATGCCCGAAACTTCGTTGTAGCATCCGATAAAAGCAGGGCAGGCGCGAACGCCTCCTGATTGAAGGATGGTCCGATTGATTCCGATGCACAGATGGATGATGGCTTCTGACTCATTGATATCGTCGGAAGCAAACAATTCAGTGCCTAAATGATGAAACGCACGTTGAGCCGCGGAAAGCAAAAGGCGGTTTTCGTTGACTCTCCCAGCCATATCAAGCAGACCGAACAATACCCGATTCGGGCTGACACGAATAAAGTCATAGAAGTCGCCGCCCATACGCTGGCCGTAGTAGACCGCCGCGAGTTCAGCGCCTGCCAGTTCGGGCACATTGGCATGCACTGGCGCGCGGGGAATCGGAATTTCGGGTTGAACGGAAACGCCCATCAATAGTCGACGGGCGAAGTTAGCACAGAATTCGGCGATAGACCAGTGGGCAGTACTCACGCGTTATAACCTTTGAGTACTCCATC
>JAOAPG010000200.1 GCA_025462785.1 Acidobacteriaceae bacterium | reverse complement strand
GTTTAATTTCGAGGAAGAGTTCTTGGTGGGTCATCCGGCGAGCCGCCATGCCAGTGGACTGAAGGCTCGCTTCAACACCTGCCAGAAGGCTATTGAATTCGGCGAGGAGGTCTTCGTGCTCCTGTCTGGACCGCTCGATACACTTCGTCGCCGAAGTGCTCCAGCTCCCGGTGGATTTCATTGTTCGTTTCCACTCGAGGTCTGGAGATTGATGGTGAATGCGCGGATTCCAAATGAAATACAAATGCAGAAAATGGCGCAGGTAGAATCCGTCGGCCTCGCGCTTTTGGCGCATCTCTACTTGCAACCGATCGAGTTCGAGCAGGGCCTGATTCTCATTCCGCCGTTCCTGGATGTAGCGCGATATCAGATCGCCGGTACCCTCTGAAATTTCAAATCTCACCTGCATGCGCATGGAGCGTTCTGGAAGCGATCGCACTAGAGCTTCTAGCGACCCTTTCGCCCGGTTTCTGGTTTCATCACTGGCGTAGTACGACTGAATGCCGCCAACCTCGAACCCCGCGACCATCGATCCGTCGATCTGCACGGCGACGTCGTCCAGCAAATCCCGGACGCGAAGCTGCTCACAGAGGGCAGGTGCGCCCTGTGTTTGCTGAAATCTTTCCAGGGTCAATGGCATATCTATTCTCCGAACCGAATGTAGTCGCCTACCAATTCGTGATCGCGCTCCAAGGCTGAGTACACGTGCGGCTTAGCGTGGAACATCACCCAGTCCTGGAGATAACCGCGCTGTTTGCCATACTTGAACAACATCAATGCTGGGACGCTCAGCGCCGGAACCATGTATTGCATGACCATGTTCATGGGTAACCCAAACATCTCGCGGTGCAGAAATCTTCCGAGAATATTTGCAACAACCGCGAGCGCGAGGATGGCGAACAGGTCCTCGGCTTCCAAGCCGAGGAACGTCACGCGTGTTCGAAGGTTGCGGTACACAGGCGTAACTTCAAGAGCCATGGCGTTCTCTCCCATTACGTGACTCCTCCGGTTCCGTGCGTCACGAAAAACTCAGCGAGCCGCACCAGTCCCGATAAAAGCAAGCAGAGCCCGGCTACTACAAAATGTTTCATCCAGCCCTCGGTCGGATGAATCCTCGCGATGAGTCCCATGCGCAACGCACCGGCGGCGACCTGTAAGCCAGCGTAGAGCGGCATGAGAACGTTGCAGATCCAGTCGACGAGAGTAACTATCGCCATCCAATAAACGTCAGGATCATTCCAAGGTCTCTGCGAGGCAAATGTCTCCATTGCGCGGAGCAGACCAGAAGCCATCAGGCAGAGAAATCCGCCGTACATGGCAACCGAAGAGGACTCCGAACGCGCAAATCGCAGGATCGCGATAGCAAAGAAGAGGCCAGTCAGTGTGGGAAGAATCACGTTACCGGCCCAATTCGTTAGATTCAGAATCCCATTGGTGAATGACATCGCAGTTCCTAGGCCTCCATGGAAAGGACCAGTTTCCAAATTCCAGTTACACACAGCATCGCTAGAGCTACAGCAACCAGCCGCATCGCCGGGCGATGTGTCGCAAAATTGATAATTGCTCCGACCACGGCAAGCCCGGCCGCAATCGGCATGATGGTACCGGCCAGATATGTCCAGAGATTGTCGAGAACGTCGGCAGTGGCGTATTGCGTTCCGCTGTTATAGGTCTGGATAAGCGCGTATGTCGTTTGCGTGCCCAACAGGAACATCGCGGTGATGATGGATGGCAGAGGGTGTCCGCCCGTGGCAGTGTCTAAAATCGCGCGCAAAACGAAAAAGGCCGCAAGGGTTGTTACCACCCTACCGACTACAAAACTTGTGACGAAATTAGATACGTCCGATTCAAAAGAGCTCAGCCATGGTGCGCCAATTCCTCCACCCGGCACGGGAGCCGCAACGCCGAAGGAGCTAAACCAG
This sequence comes from Acidobacteriaceae bacterium, assembly GCA_025462785.1. Classification (GTDB taxonomy): domain Bacteria; phylum Acidobacteriota; class Terriglobia; order Terriglobales; family Acidobacteriaceae; genus JAOAPG01. Next base: position 7,671 of record JAOAPG010000200.1, on the reverse strand, counting down.
CCGAGCGTGGGAACCAGGGTCACGAATATAACGGCCCAAAACATCCATTTACTGAAACTGCCGCCGATCACAGATGCGACCCCGTCTTCGCGCCTCAAACTGATTCCGGCCAAGACCAATGAAATCAGGGCGACCGCGGGAGCCAATAGCAACAGAACCTGGATGATGTCATTCAACAGCTGCGGGATAGTCATTGCTTTGCTTCCTTTTCTTCTCTGTCGTCTTCTTTACCGAAACTCTTATTGCCTGTCTGAATTGAGCGGATGGTGGCAGGCGGCGTTACTGGGGGGGAGGGCTCCTTTCTTTGAACCGCCTGCCGTCTCCGCTTACGTCACGCCTCCTGTCCCGTTAGTAATCCAAAATTCGATCAACCGGGTCAGTCCTGATACCGCCAACAATCCCGCAGCTGCAGCCAACCAGCGGCCAACACCTCGCCCGTGCAGCCATGACACGACCGCACCGACGACGGCGCCGCCCGCTCCTACAGGCGAGATCACGTTACCGATCCAGTTAATGAAGTTAAGGAAGGCACCTTCGGGTTGGGCACCCGTTTGTCCCTGCACCGCAACATTGGTTGCGGGAGTTCCTCCAAGGTTTTGCGCCCAGAGTATTTGACCTGCAAGGACGAATGAAATTGCGAACATGGCAAATGCCCGTTTCCAATGCTCGTCCAGCCTCACCTTCATGTGTGGTTCCCCTTTCTGACGTCGCGTTTTTCTCTTGAAGAATTGCGGCGGAGAAGAACTGCGAAAGCCGAGGGAAAACTACGGCGTGTTTTTTAATTTGTCAAAAAAGTGAAAAAAGGAGAGCGTGCTTCGATTGCGAAGTAGGAGAATTACTCGTAGCGCGTTACTTCGCGTAATTGGGTTGGTCGCGAAAAAAAGATCCAGAAGCTCGATATCCACCAGATGCAAACGGCACTAGCGAGTAAATGGAAGCCGATTTGGTTTCGAGTGAGACCAAACGGCGTTAAAATTATCCACAGTGGCTGCCAGTTCAGCAGCATTGAGACCCCGGCAAGTAGGCAAACGGAAATTCCAACTCTAATTAGCTTTTTGAGAAACAGCGGGAGTGCAGAAAAAGGCCCAGGCAGGAAAATCAAAAGCAACCAGCCTAAAGCGAACATGAGGGCCAGCTGAGGAGCAGCGAACCCGCGGCCTTGGCCAATAACCCGAGTGAAGCCAACACCAGAATCAGAGAGAGTAGCGCCCATCTGCCGGCGCGAGTGCGTATACATTGGGCTAAGCTGCAAAGAACCAGCCAATGTATTCTTCACCACAACAGCACACAACCCCTCCGCGCACCAGCTTAGCTCATTTGTGTGCGGGCATCCAAGAGGGAGAGAACGGAATGAAGGTGCTGCGGACGGAATTCGGAGATTATGTTTTCCGTGAAGTGGAGGTACTGGCCCTAGTTCACGGACATAGTTTCCGGCTTAACCTCTAAGCGAGTTACTGAGAAACCGGCTTTCTTCAATGCGGCGTCCTTTTTCGCCATATAGGCCTCGTCGTAAACACTCTCCAAAGTCTCCCCGATTCGCGCTAGCGCCGCTTCCAGCTTGGCGAGCTCTGTTGCAAAATCCACCCTCTCGTAGTGCGAGTTTCCGGTCCATACGTAGCACTGTCCCAAATCGTCTAAATTCAGATACGTTCGCGACATCCCATGCTTATAGAGGTTGACTCCATTCATCCGCCCCATGTACATGAAGCCGACACAACGCCTTTTTCCCAACTTTTCTTCCAGCGGCTTCCAAATGAGCTGCATTCGTCGAATCAACATTTCCTACTGCTGCGAAGCTTGTTGTGTTCCGTTTTGACTCCCGGCTTGCTGATACAACTCGCTCAGTTCGCGCCGCAGTTGCATGAGTTGTCGCAACTCTTCTGCACTCGGGACTGCAATACTTGGTTGCGCGGTGCTCGGAGGCCCGGGCGTTTCGCTAGATGCGCTGGCCTTTTGGGTCACGATGTAAAAACGCGTATTCCCGGGCACGGTAACCACGATATGTTGATTGAACACTAAGCTGTTCAATTGCTGGTCGCCGGCAATTCCGATATTGGTGGCGATTCGGTCCCGCAACAGGGCGCTCTCCGAAAGTGGCTGGTTCACTCCGTTCCCGACCAGGAACGTTGCCGCCTGACCGAGACCTGTGGCGGCTCGCACCAGAAAGTTCGTTCCGGTCCTTCTCCCAGTCACGCTGCCCTTGAGCGGACCGTAACTCAAACTCATGGCCGTGGCCTCGAGCTTTTGCGAACTTCCGTCCGGCATCTGAATGCTCTCAAAATGTAGACCGACATAACCCGAGCGATCTGCTTGTTGCAACGTGCCCAGCGCCTTTGCGCCGGCCGGTACAACGATGCGGCCGTCTCGTTCGTAGTTGTACTCTATCGTCGCCACGACCGGTGTTTTGATGGCAGTACTGACGACTGACTGGAGACGGGCTACCAATCGTGTGCCCGCGGGGAGTTCCATCGCGAAGAGATTTTGTTCGAGAGCCGCCGGCACTGATTTCGCCTCCGAGCCGATTGAAGCATTTTGGGCGCTCCGGACAAATACTAGCGACGGCTTACGGAGATCCTCTCCCTCCTCTGTGGCGCGAGCCACACTGGCAGTAGTAGGGGGTGCTTTGGCGGGAGCCGGATCAGAAAAATCAATTCGGCCGAGAGCATATGGCCCTGGATTTGTGCGCGTCGGTTTGGGCGCGGCGTTGGGTGCCGCTGCAGCCGCGGCAGGAGAAGGGCGTGCGGTTCTGCTCACCTCTTCAGGAGTTACGTTTTCAGGACTCTGTAGATCCGGCTTGGTGTTTTCGGCACTCAGCAGCGGGGCTACTGAACCCGCTTGCGCCGAATTCTGTTCACCAGGAGTGACTCTGCGGCCCAAATCCGGCGCTCCGGTTCGCCTCTGGCCGCTCGGCTTCTTATTGCCGTTCGGGGTTGAGAACACACCGAGAAAGAGCAACAGCACAGCAATAATTGCGCCTACAAGGAGAAACAGCGACCGACTCCGATCACGCCCCAGCTCTCGGCGATTCGCCACCGGCTGCTCCCGACGGGCCTTCTCGAAAAGTTGATGGAGGATCGCGCGCCAGACTGGTCGAGCCGGAACTGTTTCCTCTATGGGCGGCGCCTCCTCACCTGCATCTGCTCTGAGTTCAGTGTTGTTTGGCTTTTCATTTTGCTCTGGCATGAGAAACCTCCGAGGAACTCACTCCGAATCCAATCGGCGCCAGCGCAGGACGGTCTACCGCGCCGGACTCGGAAATTTGGAGAAGGAGCGTTTCGTTCGATTGCTTGTAGGGAGGGCGTTCAAAAACTACGACGCCATCTGCGCGCGCACTGGGTCCGAGCCGTCGCGTGCTCAGCCGAAAATCCTCTACCGGCAATTGCTCCGAATTCAACCAGCGCTGGTGGCGTATCAGTTTTCCCGATACCCCTCTTCCTCCCAGCTGGATTTGAGGCGGCATCAGCAAGGTCGTGTGATTGGTTTTGTTTACAACTGAAAACAAGACGACAACTCGCTGGCCCCCATCAATGACGCGACTTACGCCCGCTTGAACTCGATTTCCCGACTCCGATTGTTCACGGACGCGTTCGCCATAAAGCAGGGGGAGAGGGGCTTGCCTTTGCTGTTCGAGAAGCTGGTCGAGCTCATTTCCATCCGAGGTCGATCGAGGTGTAACAACATGACTGGCAGCGGAGTCTTCTGACTGCAGTGAGCCTTTGGCCAAAGAAACAGTCTCTCCGACGAGCGCAATAGGAAAACCAGCAGGTTCCACGAGAAACTCGTCAGAAGGTTCGTATTTAACCAGGAAGTCCACCTTCTGTTGCTCCGGGGTGGTTCTGTCTCCGAGAGTAACCAACAGCAGACTAGTCTCGTGCCCACTCACTGTCGAAATCAGCAAGTTCGTTTCAGCAGGCTTCTTTGTGAGGGTCTTGACGAACAGGAGTTTGGGCTCTCGTTCGGAATGCTCTGCTTGGAACTCGGTCGGGTCCCCAACCACCACGGAGTTAATTGCCTCGGGTAAATGGATTGTTGTTACAAAGTGCGGAGCTATTTTGACCACCGTGACGCCAGACTCGAGCTGCGCCTTAGTGAGGATTTGTGGTGCGATGTCAGGCACTTGCGCCAAGGCCACAGTGGTTTCCGCAAAGAGAGATAACAGCCAGATTCCTCGCAATACTTTCATGAGCCACCTCGAGTTCCGAGCCGGGACTCATACCTTGCATCGTTTTGTAAGTTTTCCCAGCGCATCATGCGGTAAAGTTGCGCCACTCGAGTCACATAGTCAAAAACTTCAGGCGAAGAATATGCCAGCCCCCGCAAAAGGATCCAAGACTCACCCACTTGATACGCGGCCACGGCGAGCCGCAGATCGCCCTTGAACAGATCAATCAGAAAAGCCAGATAAGCGACCCCGGCATGGATGTTTTGCTCGATGTCGAATGGGTCTTGCACTCCGAACCGAGTAGCGGTTAGAGGCATCAGTTGCATGAGACCCGCTGCGCCTTTCTTTGACACCGCGCGAGGATTCCATCCGGACTCGACTTGAATGACGGCGTTGACCAGCTCTACTTGAATCCCATATTCATGTGCATAGAAAACCGCACAACGCGCGGAAAACTCCCGGAGGCTGGGGGAAGGCTGAGCGGAAGAGACGGCAGGCATTGCTGAGGCAACCACCAGCGATAACACTTTTGCGAGACCCGTCATCCTGTCACCTCAACTCAATGCGCGAGAAACTGCGCTTCTTTGATGGAGCTTGTCTCTGTACATTTTGGAATCGACAATGAGACCCTCGAAACCTTCGCGCAGTAGCAGTCGTCCCCGATCCGACTCAGTTTTCGCCAGCAATGGCAGCAGCACATCTCTTTGATCCGGCATAATCTCTTTGACTCCGAGAATTCGAAGCGCCTCAGCCAGGTCAAGCATTTCCGCGATCGAAGGAGCCTTTTCCATATTCCAGCCACGAAGTGCATGCGCCAGACCAGCCATTTGCCCGAGCAACGCGGGCTGCTCATTTCCGTGTCGCACGGTAAGGATCTCGACCTCACGCTCCACAGTTGGATAATCAAATCGTAGGTACAAACATCGCCTCCGTAACGGGTCGCCGAGGCGGCGCTCTTCGTTTGAACTTAGGACAACGAAGGGAAGAGTTTCTGCCTTAATGGTGCCGAGCTTTGGCACCGTGATCTGCCACGCGCTTAAGATTTCGAGCAACAGTGCTTCGAAACTTTGGCCCACTTTGTCCAATTCATCAATCAGCAGCACACATGGACGGCCTTTAGATCGGAGGGCCCGTAACAGCGGCCCTTCTGCAAAGAAATCGAGCGAGTGCAGTCGTGTCCGCATGGCCTCCCAGTTCTCGCCCAACGTTTTCCCTTGCGTTTCCAAAAAGAGCTTCTGCAAGGATTCATCAAATTTTCCGATCGCTTTCTCTTCGGTGATTCCTTCATAACACTGCAGACGCTCGACGTTCGTGCCGGCTGCAGCTGCGACAGCATAGGCGAGCTCGGTTTTGCCGCACCCAGGCGGGCCTTCAATCAAAAGAGGCTTGTGCAGCATTGCTGCCAAATACACAACCTGGAGAGTGACCGGATCGATGACGTACTTTTCTTGTCGCAGTCCTTCCGCCAATTGTTCAGCCGATACAAACACGAGTTCGCCTCACTTGTGGGCGAAGATACTCTTGAAATGTTTCGCGCGCACACAGACTGCCCTCCGTCTTCGGCAACTTTCCGAAAGCGTTTGATGGTTCTGGTATCTAACGCACTCCAGCCGCTTGTCGCATCACTGTGGGAATTTGATTCTCGGAAACAGAGGCAAATCGTGCACATGAATACAGATGTAAAACACTTATGGGGCCGGAGATGGTCTCGCACAAAAGTCCCGAGCATTGCTTCGGTGCTGTGTCGAGGGGCAAGCTTGACCGTCAGAACAAAATGATTGCACCGATTGCAAACTTGGTCGCTAGCTTTTCGTCGGTGCTAATCCCGTACACGAGATTGATAGCTTCGCTGCAGATTTGGGATTGAAGGTGAGGGAACAGCTAAATACTTTCTGACCAGTCGCAGGTCACATCGCTAATTTTGATTGAGCCTCGCTCGCAGCTCCTGAGGGCACAATCGTGCTAACGAAAATGGCAGGGAAATTATTCTCCAAAACAGGGAAGAGGAATTTTACTAGTTACGGGGCGCGTCGCTAGTTTTTTCCTGGGGGGGGAATCTCGCCAGAGTTCCGGTTGGCAAGTCTCATGACACCGAACATCCTGCTGCAGATAAGGAAGCCTTTTCTAGTTGCACATCCCATCACGCAGCAGCTTCGCCGGATTTTCCGCCTAATGTTTATTCGTCCAGTTTGGGTTCGCGGCTCGGTCGCCCTAAATCCCTCGGAAACTTTGCTTCGTCCGGGAATCAAGGCATTGACTACGCGGCTATCGCTGACCTCGACGGCAAACGGAAACGTCCGAGCAAGTGTCCAGACAGTGTCTTGACACTAAGGGAGGCCACGAGTAAAATGACTTTATGGCGACAGGGGCTAAGATTGTTGCACTGAAGGAAGAGGGCACACATCCGCCTAGTGAGGGGATGCTGGCGGAATTCGCAGAAGTTCGAGAGATCCGGTCGGGCGCCGATGCAATTTCGGTCGCTGGGCGGCTCCCGGACCTTGTGTTGCTCGATATGTGCATGCCCACGCTAGACGCCGAATCCATCGTAGAAGCAATCAAAGAAAAGCACTCCAGCACCGTTATTATTCTGGTTGACTTTAAGCAGTCGCCAAGCAAACTGCGGGTCCAATTGAGCAAGTTAGCCATGGTCGTTTTGCCTAAAGGCTCTGGAAAGCTCAGCGTTCTCGCACTAGCGCGAACCTTGGGGATTTCACAAGAAGGTCTGAGCCGTATGGTGAATGTATCTGCGAAGACTGCACACCGTTGGATTAAAGGTGCCAAGCCCCGGCCGAATATAGGATTGCAGCGACTTACTCAGGTCGTTGCTTTGCTCAAAGAAACTTTCCCGAGCGAAGACGCTATTCAAGCCTACCTAAACCATCCGAACCCCTCCTTCAATGGCAAAACTCCCAAGGACGTGCTTATTGCAGGCGATTACGATCGCATCACAGGCGACCTTCAGGCGCTTCGCGAGGGAGTGTATATCTAGTTGGCTCCGCCTGGTGACTCTTCAACCGCGAAATTTTCAGGCCGGGTTTACCGTCTTGTTCAGCGTGGCGTCGACCCCTTATCTACTGTTGGGAGCGGGCGGAATGGAGGTCGATACAATTCCCCAGGTGAGGAAGCTACTTTGTACACTTCTTTAGAAAAGGAAACTTGTATCGACGAAGTGGACAAAGGCCTCCGTGCGCGTGGTGTCGATCCCAGCGACTATGGACCTGAGGATTGGTGGCTCTATGAACTTGAAACTTCGCTCGATGGCATTCTCGATCTCACCGACGAGAATGTCTTGAAACGTTTTCAGATCAACTCCGCAGATCTTCTACAAGATGACGTCACGGTCACGCGAAGAATTGGCAAGCAAGCGTTCGAGGAAGGATATCAGGGGATTCTGGCTCCATCTGCTGCGCGGCCGGGAGAAAAGAATTTGGTAATTTTCTTGAAGAAAGTCCCACAATTTCCCTCTGCACGGAGTTCCATGGCGATCGGATTCAAAGATCGCTAGACCT
>JAOAPG010000198.1 GCA_025462785.1 Acidobacteriaceae bacterium | reverse complement strand
TTCGCATTCAATTTGCCGGAACTCCAGAATTCCGAGTTCTCTTTGCTCGGAGGCCGGATGACCTACCTTGATCAAACGCCAGGTGCACATCTCATTTACGACGTGCGGAAACATCATATTTCCGTGTTCGTGTTTCAGGAGCGGTCATTGCCGCCCAGTTTGGACAAGAATCCTCTTGTTCCGAAGAAAGAACCGTTCAACATGGAAACATGGAGTCAAGGCGGCCTTCGCTATTTCGTGATTGGCGACGCGAGTTCTGCGGACATCGATAGTCTTGCGAAATTGTTTAAGGCGACCGGTCCTTAGGTCCAATTTGGTAGCCGTGATGTCAATTCCGGATCAATAAGTCGAAGAATAGGCAGCTGCTGTAGCATTCCGGCATTCTGTTGACTTCCCTTCGCAGCGTCCCTAACATTGCAACCCAGAGTTCTGCGTCGCTCATGATCGCCTGGATCATCTCGGCGAAGGAGGCTATCTGCGGATTGTGAACATTTTGAGTGGACTCGCCGTGTTGTTCACGACGCTAGCCTTCGCACATCTCCTACACCACTATTATGTGTATGCAGGCGGAGCTGCTCATTCCCCGCCGTTTTTAGCAGGCATGGCCTTCGGCGTTTTGGTGGGCGTCTTGTCGTTCGTCGGAGGGTGCCTGCTCTTGAGGCGCAGTCGCTGATTATCGTGGCCTTTCAACCTGTCCGAAGATCTTGAGCTTTGTCTGATTCACCCGATGCTGGGTATCAACTTGGTCATAAACGCGAGATCCCGCCTTCATCCAATCGAAATTCCTGCCGAGACAATTGCGAATCGAGCCCCTGTCATCCGGCTCTTCGACAATCAGAGCGAAGTCGCTAGGCGCTGGCCAAAACGGCATATCACCCTCCTCTTGCCACACGGGTATCGAGCGCACAACGTCGAAGCGGCCCCGTCATTCGGGCTGAAACGAAGATGGTCTCCTCATCAGGGCCCTTTCCGTGCATAATCATCACTTGGCCCAGCTCGAAAATTTTCGCCTTAAGGTGTTTCGCACCGTTGCCGAGCATCTGAATTTTCGCAAGGCTGCTGAGCGCCTTTTTCTCACCCAGCCCGCCATCACTCTTCAGATTAAAGCGCTCGAAGACGATCTTGGCGTTCGCCTCTTCGATCGCACCGCCACTCGCGTCTCCCTCACTCACCAAGGATCACTTCTGCTCAGTTACGCTAAAAGGATTGCGACTCTCGTTTCCGATGCGGAACAAGAACTTGGTGCGGAGGATGGGAAGGTCTCCGGAGAGTTTTCCCTGGGAGTCTCTACCACGATCGCACAGTACGTGCTCCCGCGCTTACTCGGAGCGTTCCTCGACGAGCATCCACGCGTCCAGTTCTCGCTGCATAGCGGAAACACCAGCGAGATCGTGCAACTTCTCCTCGACGACAAATTATCCGTCGGCCTCATCGAAGGCCCGGCTCGCGACCGCAGCATTCGCACGGAACCCTTCATGCAAGACGAGTTGGTCTTGATCACACCACCGGCTCTCGAATCCGATCACTTCTCCCGCAACCAACTCTTAGCGTCAACGCTCCTCATGCGCGAACACGGTTCCGGCTCTCGCCGGGTCGTCGAGATTGCGCTTGAGAAGGCGGGCTTCAGACTCAAGTCTTTCAAAAATGTGATGAACCTCGATTCCACCGAAACGATCAAGTCCGCAGTGGAAGCAGGACTTGGCATTGGCTTCGTTTCCCGTTGGGCCATCTCCAAAGAACTGGAACTCGGTGCGCTGAAGGTTGCGGAAGTTGCTGGTGTCAGAGTTGCGCGCCATTTTTCCCTCATTTCGCGCATCGGCCCGGAACCACAAGGGCCGGCGGGCGCCTTTCGAACGTTCGCGCTCCGCCGCGCTCGGATTCTCGCAACGCTCCCCTAAAACCTCCGGCTTCAAGGACTTCCAGCCGATAAGTTCAACTAATCGCTAATCAAAACTCCTGCTTGGACGCGGATACTCGTTCCAAGGCAGACTCTATCCATGAGCAAGAACATCTTCTTCGTCGCGTTGATCCTGGCGGCAAGCGGCTTTGTCTCGCCACCTTTTGCGCTACTGGGGGGTCTGATCTACGGATTCACTGTAGCGCACCCATTTCAGGTCGAAAGCAAACGTCTGGCGAAATTTCTGCTGCAAGCTTCCGTCGTTGCGCTCGGCTTTGGCATGAACCTTCACCAAGTTCTTCATGCCGGCCGCTCTGGCTTTCTCTACACCGCCGTCAGCATCACGGCGGCGATGCTGCTGGGTCTCGGATTCGGTTATCTACTTCACGTCGGAAAGAAATCTGCGTTTCTCATCAGCGCTGGTACGGCCATTTGCGGAGGAAGTGCGATCGCGGCCGTCGGTCCGATTGCGGAAGCCAGTGAAGAACAGATGGCTATATCCCTGGGCACTGTTTTTATCCTTAACTCGGTTGCGCTGTTTCTCTTTCCTCTCATCGGATATGCGTTGCACATGACCCAGGCGCAATTTGGCCTTTGGTCCGCGCTGGCAATTCACGACACCAGCTCCGTCGTCGGCGCGACCGCCAAGTACGGGCCTACCGCGCTGGCCATTGGCACGACCATTAAGCTGACGCGTGCTCTCTGGATCGTTCCTCTGTCCGTCGTGACGGCTATCAGTCTGAAGAGCAAGGCCCGTATTCAGTGGCCGTGGTTCATCCTTCTCTTCTGTCTTGCTGCTCTCCTGAACACTCTACTGCCGACATTCAACCCAACTTTCGGTCTTCTTAACCACCTTGGCAAGCTTGGCCTGTCCGTGACGCTGTTTTTGATCGGCACAGGATTAAACAAAGAAACGCTCAAGCAGGTTGGTGTTCGTCCACTTCTCCAGGGACTAACACTCTGGATTATCGTCGGCGCCAGTAGCCTGGCGCTCATTCTGCTCAATTGGATTCATGTGTAGGAGTTTTCTCCCTTGATAGGCTGAGGTTCCGGAGTCCAAAATGCTGGGCTCCGGTCTAAATGCTCTGCTTATCAGCTTCAATAATTGCAACCAAGCGAGAGCCGACGATGGCATGCAGATCGATCAGCGCTATGTTGATGACCAGGGGAAACCAGTTCAAGGCAGAGAAGCTTACAACTCAGCAAGTGCGGATCGAATGTGGGACTTGATGCGGATGTCGCACGCCGCGGGGCTCACACAAATTTACGCTGGCAACGAAACTGAATGGGGGTGATTATAGCCGTCGCCCCTCTACCAGCCCACATGAAGATCACTGGTACATCTCCATGCCAAACCCTAAACCGCTTAATCAGTGAGGTCCAATGAGCCGTTTCAAACTGTGCTTGCTGTTCTCTATGGCAGTCATGTGCGCAACTGTGCAATCGCTGGCGCAAACGAATGCAAAAGAGGTAGATGAGTACAACGTGCCAAAGGAAATCGACGTCTGTGTCAAAAACACTCCTGGCACGTCGACCGACGGTGAACTAAATCCCTTTTATCTGACTGGAGATTTTGATGGAGATGGAAAACTTGACTTTGCAGTACAAGTTATCCGCTGGAACTCCAAGGGCATTTTGATTTGCTTGTCGAAACAAAAAAATCCGATATTAGTGGGAGCCAAATCCTCTGTACTCTGGCCAGCCACACAACCGTGCGATTCGACGCGTAGTCGATTGTCCCAAAGCGGAGTCCGACGGTGTCATGGCCGGCGAAAGCTAACAACGACGCTATCCTACTGCATGTCAAGGAAGCGACCAATGGGCTGTTTGTACTGGGATGGAACGGCTCTTCGTTGGAAGCAATTGGCAGACTAGAGTCATAAGTTTCCCGGGCATGCAATGCGCCGGATCTTTCGCGGAGAAGTAAGGAGTTATTGAAGTAGGATCAGCAGAGACACGCTACGGTCGCGAGTACAAAGTTATGCGTGTGCACTTCAGTTATTGTCTAAAATTTGTCTAAAACTGATGCGATTTGACCGTTTTCGCGGTTCTAGCGTTTCGTAGCTCGTTAAGTCTTTTAGCCAGCAGGTATCGTGTACTCCGACTCCCGCCGCCTCCACCACTATAAATTGTTCGTTCCCCTTCTCCGATTGATGGGCCTTAGGCGGTTGTTGCTCGGGTCCTTGATTCCGCGCTCTCACTTTCTAGATATCAAAACCAGGATCAAGAGAATTCCTACCATGGCTCTCATCTTCGATGCGTTACGGGCAGCCCGCGCAAACCGGTGTTCGCGCGGCGTAGTATCCGAACGACACCACACCCGACGGATTGTTTGGATTTAACAAGTCTGTTTCGACAAAGAATCCATGACCCGGGTCAATGCTGAAAAAGTCTACCGTGAATGGAAAGAAGTCGAATACATCCGCGGTCAAAGTGCCCGCGAAACTGCCATTGGGGCCGGGGCTGGCGAAGGTGCCACTTAAAACGTTACCGGCAGTGACGTTGAAACTAGAATTGAAATCTACAACGCCAGACAGAGCGTTGGCGGTCGGATTTGCAATCATCTGCCCGATGCCGTCGCTTTCGCTTCCGTTCTGCTGCGTAATAGTAAACCCGTACCCGCCGGCAAATGTAGCGCCTGCGGTCGATTGCGGGTAAGCGATTCCCGCTCCCACATAGGGATAATTAACTGAAGGTCCGGCCATAACCAGCGGCGGGTTTCCATTGCCGGTGAGATACAAGAAGAACACAAGGGAAGGAACTGGTATTGGGGGCGGGACAAAACCTGTAAAAGTCGAGCGGATGCGACCAGTTCCGTGGGCGTCGGTAAAATATTTTCCCCCGAAAGATCCACTAATCTGAGTACCCGAGGCTTGTGGTCCTAGCAGAAGAAACGTATCTGTGAATCCACTAGTCAGGTTGCCAGCACCATCGGCAGTAAATACTCCCACTGAAGTAGCTGTGGACGGCAGGAACGCGGTGAGATCTGTTCCAAGCACTCCAAATACATACGTTCCAGAAAACGACGTGTCATCTATAAAAGTGCCCGTGGCGGCGCCCTGTCCAATGGCGATTCCAGCGGTTGAACCAACACCTATGCTTGAGGTATTGTCGCTCTCGATCAATTTCACGTGTGTGGCGTCCACTATGTAGCCGGTGAAAGTTAGGTCGGGAGTACTGAAGTTGGGTACGTTCAGATTCAATGTGACCGCCCCGAATGGATCGGGATTTGATATTGTCCCCGAAAGTTTTTGATTGGCGATTATCGTTCCAGCGAGATTCTGATCGGTTATGCTTCCGTTCCCTGAAATGTTATTGGGAATGGAATCAATGTTAAAATCGCCCCCGACGGTAGTAGGCGACGCAGTAGAAAAATCGGTGCCGCTGACCCCAAAGGCATAACCAGCTGATAGCGGTGGTGAGCTAGCGGTCCAGGTTTG
>JAOAPG010000192.1 GCA_025462785.1 Acidobacteriaceae bacterium | reverse complement strand
CAATCTCCGAATTGCCATGAAAATCAGAAAAGCCCATAACACTTTTCATCACCGAGACACAGAGGCATTGTAAAAGACCAAAGCTAAATCATCTCCGAGAATAGCAGCTAATCTTTTCAGCACGCCTTGACTCTTGAACGCTAGGGAAAAAACAACAAGATTTTCTCTATAACCCCGTGTCTCGGTGGTGAGTCACTCTTTTGCCACTAGCTTCAGCCTGCGTTGCACGATGTCTCCAATCTTTTTTTGTGTTTCGTCCGGGCTTCCTCTTGCGTCCACCACTACCACCCGCTCCGGCTCTCTCACCGCGATCGCCAAATATGCATTTCTCACCCGTCCAAAAAATGCCCGGCTCTCCTGCTCGAAACGATTCTCGTCCCCCTCGGGTGAACCATTCTTTGAAGGATGCTTCGTATTCCGCCGCCGCGCCCGCTCGATACTTGGAGCAACGTCGGAATCCATCAAGATTGTGACATCGGGCTGCATGCCCTCGCACAAGATCCGATGTAGATCCAGTATCGGCTCAATACCAAGTTTCCGGCCCCCGCCCTGATATGCCTCACTCGAGTCAGTAAACCGATCGCACAATACAACGTTGCCTGCGTTCAAGGCAGGCTGAATGATTTCTTTGATGTGCTGGACACGGGAAGCAAACATGAGCGCCAGTTCCGCCATGGGAGCAAGACCGATAGTTGAACTGTCGAGCAGGATGTTCCGGATTTTCTCGCCGGTCGATGTTCCGCCTGGTTCTCGCGTCACCACCACGGGTAGACCCTGCGCCCGCAGAGTTTGAGCAAGCCTTTCAAGTTGCGTGCTCTTGCCGCAACCATCGAGTCCTTCGAATGTGATGAATTTTCCTCGATGAGCCATGGAAGCAATCATAGATTATACGAGCTGGTTATCTGGCCACGATTTCTGCCGAGCCATGGCTCGAACTGTACCTGATCAACTCTGGCTGATATATTCGGAAGTTCGCGATCAAACCGCCCCGGGGGTAGTGTAAATGAATCGTTTGAATGGCTGGATTGTCAGATGGTTTGTCGTTCTTGCCTGTGTCGTTTTCGGCTGCACCCTCCTTGCTCAAACGAACGCGCCTACAATCAAAATTGCTGTCGATGCGAGCGAGGCTCCGCGCAAAATATTTCATGCGCAACTTACGATCCCCACTAACCCCGGCACACTCACTCTCTATTATCCGAAATGGATTCCCGGTGAACATGCGCCGGACGGCCCAATCGTCGATCTCGCGGGATTGAAGTTTTCAGGCAACGGTCAAACATTAAAATGGCGGCATGATTTAGTCGATAACTTCACCATTCACATCGAAGTGCCAGCGGGCGTGAAGGAGGTGAATGCGTCTTTGGATTTTCTTTCCCCAGCGACCTTCGAAGGCGGGTTCTCTGCGGGATCTTCCGCAACGGCCTCACTAATGGTTTTAAGTTGGAATCAGGTTCTCCTGTATCCGAAGGGCTGGACCGCGGATCAGTTGACTTATCAGGCCAGCTTGCGCTTACCGCAGGACTGGAAATTCGGCACGTCTCTTCAAGTGAATTCTCACAGCGGCGATCAGGTGAGTTTCGCCCCGGTCTCTCTGTATATGTTGGTCGATTCTCCGGTCATCGCTGGCCGATACCTTAAGGTCGTGCCACTCAATGAGGGACAAACGCCGCCCGCTGAAATGGACATTGCTGCCGACAGTGCTGCTGCGCTCGACGCTCCTCCTGAAGTCTGGGAGCATTACCGCAATCTCGAAGCACAGGCTGGCAAATTGTTTGGCGCGCATCATTATCGTGACTACCACTTTTTATTCAGCCTCAGCGATCACGTAGCGCATTTTGGTCTCGAGCATCATGAGTCTGACGATAGCCGTATTGCCGAGCGCGGCTTGGTAGACGATGATCTCCGCTTGCTCGATTCCAGCCTTCTTCCCCACGAATACGTGCACTCGTGGAATGGAAAGTATCGCCGCCCCGCCGATCTCACAACTCCCGACTACCAAAAGCCCATGCAGGATGATTTGCTCTGGGTGTACGAAGGCCTAACCCAATATCTGGGTGAGGTTCTTACCGCGCGAAGTGGCTTGTGGACGCCGGATCAATACAGGCAAGCATTAGCTGAAACCGCGGCTGAGATGGACCACCGTCCGGGAAGGACGTGGCGAAATTTGCAAGACACTGCCGACTTCGCCCCGCAGCTCTATTTTGCTCCTGAGGAGTGGTCTTCCTGGCGCCGTAGCGTAGACTTCTATCCCGAAGACGCGCTGAACTGGCTATGGGTTGACACAATCATCCGGCAGCAGACCCAAGGTAAAAAGACTATCGACGATTTCTGTCACTTATTTCATGGCGCCCCGAGCGGGCCGCCAATGGTCAAGACTTACAACTTTGATGACGTCGTAAATGCCCTGAATCAGATCGCCCCATACGACTGGCGCGGATTCTGGACGGAGCGTCTCACCAATCACGGTCCGGGCGCGCCATTAGGCGGCGTGGAAGGTAGCGGCTGGAAGCTCATATATGACGAGACGCGGTCGGACAGGACTCACGCGTTTGAATCTGATCGCAAGGTAATCGACGCATCATATTCAATCGGAATGCTAATCAAGGAAGATGGTGGAATCATCGATACTATCGAAGGCATGTCTGCGGCAACGGCTGGTATTGGACCGGGAATGAAGCTCGTAGCGGTAAATGGCCGTCGATTTACGATCGATGTTTTGCGCGACGCGCTGCGAGCCGGCAAGAACAGCTCTGCGCCTCCGGAATTACTTGTTGAAAATACGGAATACTACAAGACCTACAAGCTGGACTATCACGGCGGAGAGAAATATCCACACTTGGTTCGCGACGAATCAAAGCCAGATTTGTTGAGCGACATCGTCAAGCCTAGGTGAGTGCTAATTGCAAAGGTGACGCGAAGATCGCAGCACGAATTGCTAACAAGAAGGGGTCGCCAATTCGCGGTTTCTTACACTATGTAGTCAGTTTTGTTCTTCGACTCCCTGGAACAGGTCTGTTTCTTGAACAATCGGCTCTGGAGTCACGCGTGCCGCGAGGTGAAACATCTCTTTTTTCCCGCGCGGGCGTACATGGCTTTCGAAAAGTGTCCACAATGGCGATTGTGTGGTGTGAGCCTTGAATGCGGCGACCTTCACTTCTAGGCAATCTCCAATATCGATTACTGTGGTTGGCGGTGGCAAAGCAATTGGCTGGCGATCGGGTAGCGTGAAATCCGCAGTCTGCTGGTAGAGTTTCTGCGTACGATGTGGAGTGACGCCATCCTTCAGTTGGTCGGGATATCGGTTGGTCCTTCCTGCCCACTGGAAGGCAAGCGAGGCGAAAACACCCGCCATGGAGTGATCTGGATGCCCGGTGACTCCGCCATCTGATCCGAAGGTGATCAGCACGTGCGTACGAAATCGGCTTATTTGTGACGACAGTTCGCAAACGACTCTATAAAGATCCTGGCGATAAAGCTGGCCGTCGGGATAATCGAGCACGATGCCTTCAGAGACTCCAAGAATCTCACACGAGGCCGCAAACTCCTTGCGCCGCATCTCGGCAAGTTCCGAGTCGTTTTTCGCGCTGCCACGGTGTGTAGCTGCCTGCCCGGGCGTTAGACAGATGACAGACGTTTCCACGCCGCGATTGCGATAGAGCCGCAGCGAGCCCCCAAAGCCTCCCGCCTCATCATCGGGGTGGGCAGTAATACACATCAAGCGAAGCATAGGGATTCGATTGTATCGTGCTCAGACAACGCGCACATCGTCGGATCTGTGCAAACTTCTGCATCTCAAAGATGACTAGGCCGTCGAGACTAAGAAATTTCTCGAACACTGGGCTCATTCGCACTAAAATACGCGCAGCCCGGGAGCTTGATTTGCACATTCTTATAACGACCGACACATTGAGTGGAGTCTGGACCCACACGCGCGAACTAGCCACAGGTCTGGTGAGCCGCGGAATTCGGGTTACCCTTGTCAGCTTCGGTGAGATTCCCCTTCCCCAGGAAACCGCTTGGATGGATCGCTTGCACGGGCTGCAATATCTTCCAACGG
>JAOAPG010000188.1 GCA_025462785.1 Acidobacteriaceae bacterium | reverse complement strand
AATTCTTCAGGTGATTCAGTAATCAGCGCCGCACTCTGTGCGCTCACCGACGAAAAGAGCTCCGGATAAGCGAACGCAAACCGCAGCGCACCATATCCTCCCATCGAAATGCCACTGATCGCGCGCGCCGAACGTTCGTGCTTGATGCGGTATTTGCCCTCGATGTAGGGCATGAATTCTTTTGTGAAGAAGTCGCTGTACTCCACTTTGCCATCCGCCGAGTTGATGTAGAAGCTGCGCTTTGCTTCCGGCGCTACGATCAGGAAGTCGCCGATTTTATGTTGTTGCCGGAGATCTTCGATCAAGTCCCATCCACCGCTCTTGAACAGCGCTTGCTCGTTCTCTCCGAGACCATGAAGGAAGTAGAGCACCGGATATTGGCTGGAAGATGCGGGTGCTGAATCGTAACTTGCAGGTATCAGTACGCAATAGTGAACGGGCTGCTTAAGGATGCGGCTGTTTAAAGAATTACAATCGATACGGCTTTCTGTCTGAGCTGCGGAATTCTGAGCCGATGAAAACTGAACTGCGGAACAAAGAAAAAGACCGAGCAGCAATAAAGAAATAAGGCGGGACAATTTTAAATATGTTGCGACACTGACAAAATATTGCCGTCCGGATCTTTGAACCAAGCTACTTTGTCGCCACCGGGAGCGGACCAGATGCCGCGCTCGTCTTGATCCTTGAGTCCGAACTTCTCGAAGGCGATCCCCTTTGCCTGCAATTCCGTCACGGTTGTTTCTATATCTGAAACCATCCATCCTAAGATTGTAAATTGGGCAGGTTTGAATTCTGGCGCATTCGCTACCCGAATTTTCGTGCCATTCGCATCGAGGACAAGTGCGAAAGTGTCCTCACTGACAAAGGTCAATCCCAAGACCCCTTCGTAAAAAGCTCTTGCCTGCTTTTGGTCCTTCGTAGGTACAAATGCCACAAGTTTTTCACTGCTTAACATTAGGACGCCTCTGATGTTTATAGCTGTAGCTATTTATTCGTAACGCAAAGCCTGGACAGGATCCAAGCGAGCGGCACGGCTGGCAGGATATAGGCCCGATAACAAGCTGATAATAATCGAAAAGACTATAGCCCCTGCTATCAACCACCATGGCACGAACCATATTTGTTCGGGAGGGAAATTCTGCCTCCTCAGGTAAACGTTAGTTCCTAAATTGATGATGCGTCCAATTGTCCAGCCGAGAGCCACACCAACGGCTCCGCCGAAAACCCCCATGGCGCCTGCCTCGGCGAAGAAAAGGCCTTTCACGTCGGCGTCACTTGCGCCGAGGGCTTTCATAATGCCAATCTCCCGCCGGCGTTCGAGAATCGCCATTACCAGGGTGTTCACAATGCCGATCGACGCCACCGCCAGCGCCAGGCTTCCAAAAATCCCAAGAAATAGGTCAAGCACGGCGAAGAACTGCCGCATGCTACGCGTGGCGTCCGTTATCGAGAAAGTATTAAAGCCCATCTTCTTGATGGCGTCCTCGACCGCCTGGACGTTCTTCGGGCTCTTTAACCGGACACTCACGTTTGAATAAGTTGGCGCGCTGCCCGGAAGACGAGTTGTGTCTCGCACATCGGAGGCCTGCATCACATGAAGGCTTTGAGCAAACTTTAACGGCAGGAATACTCGCGCCCTAGCTTGTCCGCGCATGCTGTCTGGATCCAGATCCGAAATCCCGACAATCTTAAGGGCCTGTCGGTGCCTGACCACGGAATACGCCGCCGCATCCGAGCCTCTGTCCGCTTCAGAAGATGCGCTCGGCGTTGCGGTGCGTTCTGTATAACTCAGCACCAGCTCCTTGCCCAGGAGAGGCGTGGCAAGCTCTCTGACGTTTACGTCATCAGCGCCACGTTTCGGAGTTCGACCCAGCAACTCTTCCGCGAATGCTTTTTGCAGAATCGCCTCCGGCGCGGAATCTGATGAAAAGAAATTCCCCTGCATGCCATCAAAGGCATCGTTATTTTTGCTCGAGAAGGGAAGACCTGCCACCATGGTTAGGTGAGGACTTCCTTCGAAACGAAGCTCGGTTATAAAGCGAATGTCGGGATAAGCTTCGATGACGTTGGGCAGTTGTTCCAGCTTCTGCCGCGCAGGTTCGTCCAGTGCAGGACTGTCGGCGGGAGCCGGACCGTTATCCTCCTGTTCGCGATTGAAGCCGCGCAAATCGCGGCGAGATGTAACTATCACGGTGTCGAACAATCCGGAACTCTGTAAGCGGCGTCCCGCGAGCTTCTGTAGGCCAATTCCCAATGACAACATCGCAACCAGCGACGCCACTCCTACCGAAATTCCAATGGTTGTCAGTGAATTGCGCAAAAACGACTCGCGAAGATTCCGAACAGCCAGCTCAGTTGAATCGTACAGCTTCACAATTCACCTCGGCGCACCACGGCCGTCGCTGCTGAAGCAGTCGCACGATCATCTATGAGCTTTCCGTCTGCGAGAGAGATCATTCGTCGTGCATATTGCTCCGCCAGTGCGCGCTCGTGTGTAACCATCACTATTGTCATCCCGAGCGACTCGTTAAACTCGCGAATAAAATTCATGATCTCCGTACCCGTGCGGCTGTCGAGATTGCCGGTTGGCTCATCCGCCAGCAGTAGCCGTGGCTGATTAATCAGAGCTCTGGCCAAAGAAGCGCGTTGCTGCTCACCACCCGAAAGCTCCACGGGACGATGCTTCTTTCTCTTTCCTAGTCCGACTCGCTCTAGGGCCTTTAAAGCCAAAGCCTCGCGTTTGTTCCTGTTGACTTCTGCGATACGCATCGGTAACTCAACGTTTTCAAGCAGAGTCATGCGCGGGATTAAGTTGAAGGATTGAAAAACCATTCCGACAGTATGCAGGCGATATTTCGCCAATTCCGCGCGGGAGAGATCCGCCAGATCGCTACCGTGAACAACCACTTTTCCCGATGTCGGGCGGTCTAGTCCGGCGATCAGATTCAGCAATGATGATTTGCCCGAGCCTGATGTGCCCAAAAGTGCGACAAATTCTCCCGAGCGGATTTCTAGCGAGATGCCATCGACTGCGGGAATAAGAGCTTCGCCCATCTGATAGTGGCGGCAAATGTTGTCGGTCAGAACTGCAATTTCGGGGCTGGGATTTCCATCGGTTCGGGGGGTGCTCATAACTTAGCGGACGTCTCCTCTTACCAAATTCAGATCGTCCGTCAAATCGGCATCCGTGCCGCCATTCTTTTTCGAATCATCTTCCCGGTCCCCCGCCGTGTCGCCTTCACCTGGAGCCAGGAACAGATTGGTCTCGACGCCATGCTGTTTGGTATACAGGTCGTAATACCGCCCCCGCAGAGCGTAAAGCTGCTCGTGAGTTCCACGTTCTACGATTTGTCCCTGCTCCATTACGAGAATTTGATCCGCGCGGCGAATAGTGGACAGACGGTGCGCAATGACGAACGTCGTGCGTCCCTGCATAAGATAGGAGAGGCCCTGCTGAATCAGCGCTTCTGATTCCGAATCGAGGCTCGAGGTCGCTTCATCAAGAATCAATATCCGCGGTTCTGCAAGAATGGCTCTAGCAATCGAGATGCGTTGACGTTGTCCCCCCGAGAGTTTCACGCCACGCTCGCCGACAATTGTGTCGTACTTGTCCGCAAAGCTCTCGGCAAACTCATCGACTCGCGCGATCTTGCACGCTCGCATGATTTGCTCGTCACTCGCATCCGGCCGCGAGAACGCAACGTTCTCACGAATCGTACCGTCAAACAGGAACGATTCTTGTAACACCACTCCCAGACGCGTTCGATAAGAATCGAGTCTGACGATGCTGAGATCGATTCCGTCTACGAGCACCTGGCCTGAAGTCGGAACGTAAAATGCGGAAATCAATCCGATAGTTGTTGATTTTCCCGAGCCGGAAGAGCCTACTAGCGCGGTCACCGTACCCGGCGCAGCCTGAAATGAAACATCCCGTAGCACAGTGCGTTTGCCGTCGTAACTGAAACTCACGTTTTCGAAGTCAACGTTCCCCTCAATTGCGGCCAAAGAGACAGTGCGCCGAGGATCTTTGTCTTCTTGGCGTTCACCCAGGATTTCGTGGGTACGTTCCAGTCCGGCAAGTGCCTCAGTTAGCTGGGTCCCGATTTGAACGATCTGCATGATAGGTGCGATCAAGAACGCCATGAAGGCGTTGTACATAACCAGACCGCCAATCGTCAGTTTCCCGGCAAAGATCTGCCGAGCACCCAGATACTCGATTGTGGCTCCGACGACTCCGAGCAGTAAACTTGCCGAGAGACTCATGACTGATGTAGCCGTCAAACTGCGCAGCACGTTGACCAACAGGCGGTGAACGCCAAAAGCGAAAACTTTCTCTTCGCGACCCTCTGCGTGATAACCCTTAATGACGCGTACGCCGCCAAGCGATTCCGCGAGGCGTCCCGTGACTTCGGCATTGATTTTGCTGCGCTCTCGAAAAATCGGCCGGATCGTGCCGAAAGCTTTTTTAAGAAAAAATCCGAAACAAAGCAGGAATCCAAAGGCCAGAACTGTCATCTGAGTGCTAATTCGAAATAGGAGAACTAGCGCGATGCTCGCAGTCAGCAGTCCTCCGACTAAATCGACCAAGCCAGTGCCGATCAAATTGCGCACGCCTTCGACATCACTCATAATGCGTGACACCAGAACGCCGCTCTTTGTCGAATCGTGAAACGTAACTGACAGGCGTCCGATGTGAGCTTGAACTCGCTGCCGAAGTTCGGTAATCAGGCGCTGGGCAGCCTTTGATAACAATTGCGTAAGGGCAAAAGAGGTGACGCCTTGAATGGCCGTAGCGAGTAACACGGCAAGAACAATCGGCTTAAGGAGCTGGATATGGTGTTGCGTAATTACATTGTCGAAGAGAAATTTTGTTGAATAAGGAAGTGCCAGACCAGAAACGCGATTGATCACCATCAGCCCAAAGCCAATGGCAAGCAATCCGCGACGAGGGAGCATCAGGTCCCAGAGCAAAGGAAGAACTGCTCGCAGATTCTGCCGCTTAGGGGCCGGCAGATCCACAGATCTGTAGTGGGGAGGCACTCCCTGATTAGACACTATTCCAGCTAAATAGGCTTCACTTTGTGAGCGGCTCTCATTCCGATGATGTCGCTGGAATCTGGCTCAGTCTTTGCCCAGCGCTGAATTCGACTAGCTTTTGGATCGACGGTGCAACCATGATCAATACTTGTGCCTGCGGCTTTTCTGCTTGTTGCAAGAGGGCGACTTGCTCCGTTTTCCAGGTATCAGGCGCTCTCTCTCCCCGGTCGAGGTAATCCATGGCCTGCAGACCGGCAGTTGCTACGCTGGTAACACTCTGGGAAACAGGCACGATCTCTTTCATTAAAAATGACTGTGCTTCGAGAGGTTGCAGTTTCGTGTGATTGTCACGCCAAAGAATGAGCCATTGCCTGATCTGCGATTTGGCTTCAGCGCCAGCTTTTCCCGCAACATATGCATTTACCAGCTCCGCAAACTCTCGCCCCCTAGTGCTCTCCGGCCGAGCCGCATCGATCAGGCGGTTGAGTGGCATAAGGCTGGTCGGTTCCACTGGACTGGTTTCTTCACGAGTGTAGCCTTTGACTGGCTCAACCACATCGGCGAGAACTTTCAAAGATGAAATGTCGTCGGCGCCGACGATGCGTTGCAGCATCGGGATGTAACTGGAGTTGTGCGTGAGTCCTAGCCATTCCAGATGCTGGCTGGTTGCATCTAGCCGTTGATACATCGAATTAACATCTGTCACATTCTGAGGGGACCACAGCCGCTCCGCAATTGCCGCCGTTCGAGGCCAGATGCGCGAATCAATATTCTCGGGCGATACATATTCCGACCACATCGCCGCCTCGCCGCCAAGAATTTTTGAGGATTCTTCGGCAGTGAGCTTGGCAGCATCACCAGACATTGGATCGACCGCGTAGTGCTGCCCAGCGGACTGCATCAAGTCGATGTAATAGCCAGAGGACAACAGGCCGCGATAACCGAGCCTTGCAGCCTGTGCTAACGATGCTTGACCGCGCCACGACTGAATTAAGACGTCCTTTGGAAACCCTGGTTGCAGAATTTCATCCCAGCCCATGGTTGTTTTTCCATGCTTGCTAACAAGTTTTTGCACTCGCGCCGTAAAGTACGCCTGCAATGCAGCATTGTCCTTTATCTTGTGCGTCCGCTTGAATTCCTGAATTTTCGGATTAGTGTCCCATTGCTTTCCATTCACTTCATCGCCGCCAATATGAAAGAACTGATCGGGGAACAGTTTCGTCATCTCGCCTAGCAATTCATCGAGAAACTT
>JAOAPG010000186.1 GCA_025462785.1 Acidobacteriaceae bacterium | reverse complement strand
GGGCCGCGCAGCGTTTTGTGCGTGGTGGAGGTCACGATGTGGGCGTGGGGCACTGGCGAGGGGTGTTCTCCTCCAGCGACGAGTCCGGCGAAGTGCGCCATGTCCACCACAAAGAGTGCTCCCACTTTGTCCGCGATCTGTCGCATGCGGGCGAAGTCGATAATGCGAGGATAGGCACTGCCTCCGCCAATGATCAGCTTGGGATGTTCTTTCTCGGCGAGCTTTTCGAGATCATCGTAGTCGATAGTCTCAGTTTCCTTGGTCACACCATAGGGAACGACACGATAAGTTTTGCCGGAAAAATTCAGATGAAAGCCGTGGGTCAGGTGTCCACCATGTGCCAGGTTGAGGCCTAAGATTGTGTCGCCGGGCTGAATCACTGCCGCATAGGCTTCCATGTTGGCTTGGGAACCGGCATGTGGTTGCACGTTGGCGTGCTCGGCTCCGAAAAGCTTTTTGGCCCGGTCGCGCGCGAGATTCTCGACTACATCGGCGTACTCGCATCCACCGTAATAGCGTTTGCCGGGATAGCCCTCTGCATACTTGTTGGTAAAGACCGATCCAGCAGCCTCGAGCACGGCTTCGCTTACGAAGTTCTCGGAAGCAATGAGTTCCAGCCCTTCGTGTTGACGGCGGGCCTCGTCATCAATAGCCAGGGCAATTTCGGGATCGGATTCGTGCAAAGATCGCGACATCTGGGTGTTTTTCATAGGATCACTTTTCAGGGAAGTTTAGCGTACACGTCAAGGTTGTGAATTTCCATCCAGCGTTCGGGCGCCTGCAGCGGAGTAAATCCGAATTGCGAGTATAAGCCGTGAGCGTCACCAGTGACCAGGCTCCAGCGGCGCAAACGTTGAAGCTGCGGATGCCGCAGAATACATTCCATTAGCCACTTTGAGAGTCCACGAGCGCGATAATGTTCAAGAACAAACACATCACCGATGTAGGCGTACGTCGCAAAATCGGAGATCACCCGCGCGAAGCCGACTTGGTCGTAGCTATCGTAAATCCCAAAACATAGCGAATGCTCAATTGAACGAGCAACAATTTCGCGAGAAATGCCTTTGCACCAATAGCAATTTGTCAGAAAGCCATGAATCAAATCTAGATCGAGCCGAGTGGGATCGGTGCTGATGAGGAATCCGTTTCTATGGTACTCATTGGGCTCGAATTCTTCGAAGGCAATCATTGGCTTGCAACAGCGATGGGCTGAGAGGGATAGTTCACAAAGGCAGTACGGAAAAACTTACCCAAATGCCACGCGTCCATATACTTGTATGGCGTTTCTCCGGTTGTGTAATGGCCGCATGGGAGCACCGCCACTTTATAGTCTAAGCCGTGTTTCGCGAACTCAGCGACTGTATCTCTTGAAAATTCTGGGAGAAAAGTAAGGTCATAGTCCGCGTAGATGATCAGCGACTTCTTCGGCCAGCGTGCAAAGTGCTTGAAGTAGGACATCGGACTGATCGCGCTCCAGAGTTCTCGTAGGCGTTTTTCATCGATTTCGGCTTCGAGTCCTTGGCGAATATGCCTCGTGGATTGACCATGCCAGACTACATCCGCGAAGTACGTCGATGCGTGATTGAAAGCGGCCACGCGAATGCGCGGGTCGTGCGCTGCCGCCAAGAATGAATAGCAAGAACCCAGGCTCGTGCCCAATATTCCGAGTCGGGTATAGTTCTGCTGCTCCAGCCAATCGAGGCAGCAACGGATATCAATTACCCCTTGCCGGGTCGCATCCAGAGTGCGTCCTATATTGGCCGAGACCGCATAGTCGGCGCGGCTGATTTCCGCCGGCCTTCGAATGTCGTGATACGGCATGCTGAGACGCAACACGGCAATGCCGAGCCACTTCAGCAAGCGGCAGAGTCCAGTATAGGAAATCGCGTCGGAGTTCCAGTGCGGCAGCAGCACGACGGCCCGGTCTCCCTTGGATGGAAACCAGCGGGCGTTCACCAGATCGTTTTCTGGATAAGGAGTGCGCACAGGCGAGGTGAACCGCAGAAAGTCCGCGCGCGTTCCTCGAACTTTTTTTTCGAGCTTCGGATCCGGCACTGCCCGAGTGCTGAAAACTTGCACTTCGCGATTCTCTAGGCGGAAATCGGAAGGCGTCTTGTAGGAATAAAATTCGTCGCTCGAAGCGACGATCCGGCGGTTGTACTCGCGCAAAAATGCTTCGGGGTCATCGGGCTTATATCCGGGCGGGTGACCATTGCGGCACGGCCATTGTTGGGCCCACTCAAGTCCCCATTCCAGCGGACGGACTACCCGGTTATTGTCCACCGACGTGAGGCGGGTCTCCCACTCATACATCCATCGTGAATAGCGAGAACGCATTGGTATTTAGAATAACAAAGCGTGGTAAGCAGGTCAGGGAGCTAGCAGTGAACAGGCACAATTCGCATTGGATTGCGTCGCGCCGAGGCGAAACGCGGACCTCGAAACCCAGTATTAATTAAGCATACCGTCTGGGTACGCGCTTCGAAATCCCGCAGAGTATTTCATATACGACCGTGTCGGCAAGCGCTGCATGTTCCCGGGCATCGACACTCAGGCCGTCCGACGACCCTAGCAACATGGCTTCGTCTCCAACGGAAACGCCGGGCAGTCCGGTTACGTCCACCAGAGTTAGATCCATTGAGATACGTCCCACGATTGGCGCATAGTGCTCGCGCACGATCACACGGCCGTGCTCTGAGAGATGCCGATTAAAGCCATCGGCATATCCGACCGGCAGGACTGCGATTCGGGCTGGAGCTTTCGTGACGTAAATTCCGCCGTAGCCTAAGGGCTGATTGGCGCGTGCTTCTCGCAGCGCTAAGATTCGCGTTTTCCAAGTCAGCACGGGTTTCACAGCCAGACGCAATCCGCTGCCGCTCACTTCTCGTCCTGCTCGCTCAAAAGGCAAATGGTATCCGTAAAGCGCAATGCCAGAACGAACCATATTGTATAAAGCCTCGGGCCGAGAGATTACTGCTCCCGTATTGGCTGCATGGACCAGCGGCGGTTCGAATCCTTCTACTCGTAATTTCCGGCGGACTTCTTCGAAGGCGGACAACT
>JAOAPG010000184.1 GCA_025462785.1 Acidobacteriaceae bacterium | reverse complement strand
CTAAGCACCGACAATCCACATGGCGAGTACTATCTGACGGACATGGCGGCTGTGCTTGGAAAAGCAAAAGCACGAGTGGTTGCGGTTGAGACGGATGATCCTTATGAAATTCTGGGCAGCAACACTCGGGCAGAGTTGGTCGACATCGACCAGCGAATGCGTGCGGCTAAGTGCCAGAAGCTGATGGCGGAGGGCGTGACGATTTTTTTCCCGCAGACTTGCGTCATCGATAACGACGTCGAAATCGGCGCTGACACGGTGATCGAACCCTTTGTACAGATTCTTGGCAACACACGAATCGGCGAAGACTGCCGCATTAGCTCTTATTCCGTGATCCGCAACTCGCAGATCGATGATGGCGCAGTGCTTCTTCCCGGATGCATTCTCGACGAATCCGACGTAAAGACTAAAGCATCACTCGGCCCCTATTCGCGCTTGCGCCCAGGAAGTGAAATTGGCGAAGGCGCTCATGTGGGGAATTTCGTCGAGACCAAGAAAATGAAACTTGGCAAAGGCTCGAAGGCCGGACACCTGACTTACTTGGGCGACGCGGAGATCGGAGCAGGTGTAAATATTGGCGCGGGCACGATAACCTGCAACTACGACGGAGTGCACAAGCACAAAACAATAATCGAAGATGGAGTGTTTATTGGCAGTGACTCAACGCTTGTCGCGCCAGTGACGGTGAAGAAGGGCGCGTATGTGGCCGCGGCATCGTGCATCACGAGCGACGTTCCAGAAGATGCGCTGGCATTGGGAAGAGCGCATCAGATTGTGAAGGAAGGCTGGGCGAAGCGGAAGCGGGAAAGCTTAGCTGGGACACGGCACTCGAAATAGAACTAAGCGCGGGTTGTTGAGCTTCGCTCAACTGGACAGCCGAGGGCGGCTGTCCCTACGTGTCCATGGTTTCTACTTTGAGACAGCCGCGAACAAGTCCGAATGAATTAGGGACTGGAACTGTTTGTCGTCAGCTTTGAAATGCATCTGCAAATCTGAGCTGTCCGAATTTACTGCTACTCCCTCAAGCGCAGCCTTCTCTACTGGCGTTGCTGTCATCTTGCGATAGAGCACGCCTGCCTTTACCAATCCCGAGAGCGTCATCGCAGTCACAGAGTCTCCGGTGATGACGTCTAGGTCGAAGTTCACACCTTTGTCGAAGTTCATGCTGTAGCGCGATCCGAGTACATGCTTTTTAACGCTATCGAAATCGGCCAACTTGCCTGCGTCGCCGAGGGCTGAAAGCAGCATATTCTGCGTTCCCTGCTGATCAAGCACGCTCCATACAGTGCCGGAGTCGACGGAGCCGATCATGTCTGCAACTTGCGGGTTGGAATCAAGCGTCGATACATAACCATCGCGAGCATCCAGGGCTCCGTGCAGAGCACTGGAGTCACCGAACAATAATGTGTTGTCATCAAGAAACGTCATGACCATGCCACCCGACATGGAGTAGACATCGGAGTCGTGGTACTTGCCAGGCTTAATCTTCGCCAGCCTGATTTTCCTCAGCACGGTCTTTGTGGAGAACGAACCCTGCGCCACGCCGACAACCTTCAGTCCTTCTTTTCCTTTGCGATAGGAGGCGAAGGTGAGCTGGTCAACATCCTTCTGCGGATCGATACCAATACCCTTGAGCGCACCCTCAAACTCTTTAAGGGAGGGCGGCAAAACCTGCTGCTTAAGCGCCATAGCGGTGTCGGATTCTTTTAACGCACGATAGTCGACGGAGATAATTTGCTGCACGTCGGAAGGAATAACGCCGCGAGCCGAAGATCCCATGGGAGTGGCCCACAGCGATGTGCTCAGGAATCCGCCTACTAAAATCGAAACAAATCCGCTCTGAAACTTCTTCATAATACCTCTGAAAACAATTCTCAAATATTGGATGCAGGGTAGCCGATTGCGGTGACCCCTTGGTAAGTCATTGTATGCCAATGTTTGGTGAAGGAGAGTAAACCAAAGTGTAACGAAATGTAACCAGAAAGATGCCGCAGGCGCGTTGCGGCCTTAATGAGTGCTACGCAGAACGCCACCATTTTGTAACTTTGTTGCAGCTTCAGAAGTGCTGTTCGTGTTGATCACCATCTCGGTTTCGCCGGTCACCTTGGATAATACGAGCGAAGTCGTGCTGTCAGCGGGGATCTTAGCATCGGGATCAGTAATGACAATTTTGGCTTTCGCAGGGCAACTTCGATCTTGCGTGGTCGCGGCTACATAGCCGATCTGCGTTTCTCCCAACTTAACAGGAGCACCTTCGCGCAAAAACATTGCGTCTTGCATACAGGTGCTGAAAGTTAATCGCGGGCCGTTTTGCGCCAAGCGACTCACCAGCATTAGACCGATTACGGGGAGAACAATAACGACGCTGATCGCTATCCATGGGCGAGGCTTGCGTTCGCCTTTTGATGACTCCGAGACTTGGCTGCTTGTTGGCATCCTGCGATTTCGATTAAGCAAGAGTGAGCTGCGCGACTTTCCTGATTACATCAGCAACAAATGCTTCATCTTTCAGGGATTCCAGATTGATTTCGACATTCGCCAGAGCGCCTTCTCCGGCAGCGCGGGCTAGCGCCGCAGCGGTCGTAAGATCTGACTTCATGTTTGGATTGGTGATCGGCTTTAGTTTTTCAACGATCTCTCCTACTTCCCTTGCCCGTTCGGCCACACCCAAGGGTACGCTGGTCGCTTGCTTTAAGGCTGTGTTGATGACGCCGTTTCCATCCGTTGATTCTTTCGCTTGATTATAGGCGCTCATGACTGCATTGTAGGCTTCTGCGTCGGCATCGACGGCAGCTTTCAAATCCTCGCGCAAATTTGAAAGTCTTGCGATTGCCTCGCTCAACTCGCGTTCGTACTGCAGGTATGCTTTCTTTCCGCGGGATATTGTCGCGACCATTGTGGCCAGTGCAGCAGCCATCGCTCCGCTGGCAGCAGCAGCGCTTCCACCTCCAGGTGTGGCGTTAGGCGCGGCGAGTTGCTCGAGGAACGGCTCGACTCCCGCACGAAGGCCACCTATGGCCATCTTTCCTTCCATGACTGCCGTAAGCCGGTTTTCCAGGATCAGCGACGAGTCGAAATTCTCGACTTGCAGGAACCATTCGGCAGCCGCCTCGAGCGCTTTCTTCGGGATCAGTCCCACGATCTCGCTGCTGACGGGAACGACTCCATAGCGAGCAGCTTCGCGCTTCACGAATTCAAAGACGCGATGGATGGGAGTCTGTTCGAAATCGGTTAGGTTCATCGAGACCTGCGCCTGCCCACGCACGAGAAATCCAGCTCCCTTCACAAAGCGCAAGCCTCCGCTTGAGAAACGAACAGCCTTGGCAATTTTCTTGGCGATATCGACATTCGAAGTGTTCAAGAAAACGTTGTAAGCGATGAGCGCTTTGCGCGCGCCGACGACCACTGCACCCGCTGTAGGATGAAGGCGCGGCTCGCCGAAGTCCGGCTTGCGCGCGGGATTAGTTTCGATGTCGGCACGAATGCCCTCGAATTGTCCACGCCGGATGTTCTCGAGGTTCTGGCGTTCGGGAGTAGCGGCAGCAGCTTCGTAGAGATAAACGGGGATCTGATATCGCTTCCAAACTTCTGCGCCGACATGGCGCGCCATGTTCACGCAGTCTTCTATCGTTACACCTTCGATCGGGATGAACGGGACTACATCAGCGGCACCCATGCGGGGATGCGCGCCTTGGTGGACATTTAAATCGATCAACTCCGAGGCCTTGCCGACGCCGAGAATGGCCGCTTCCTGAACGGCCTCGCGCTCACCAGCAATGGTGATTACGCAGCGGTTGTGATCGCTGTCCATTTCGCGGTCCAAAAGAAAGACTCCGTCGATCTTCATAGCATCGACGATAGCGTCGACCTTGGATTTGTCACGGCCTTCAGAAAAATTGGGAACGCATTCGACCAGTGTGGACATAAGGAAGAAGAATAGCTGGAGGGGTGTGTGGCCGCAAGTTGAGACACGCTTACATTTAAATAATAATGTTGTCGTTGCGGCTGCGCCAAACGCCACAGATAGTAGACCGCAAATCCACAAATAAGTGGTGCAAATATCTTGCCTGCATCGCTATGAGGCTTGGCGAAGAAGTATTCGCTCAATAAAATAAGAGAACACGCGAGAACGAATCGGAATGCATTGTATTGCTACTTCATGCGCAGGCCTTTCAGGGCGACATTTATCAAGTATTCGCTGCTCTCAACGCGAATGACTGAGAAACTTCCCGATGCCTAATCTCACTTCCACCGTATTCAGTCCTGGATTCGGTACAGCCAATCCCCCATTCGAAATATGGAGATATCTGACTTCCACGCTCCAATTGAATTTCTCCCGCAGAAAATGCAATCCCAATGCAGCAGCGGGCATGAAGTTCACGGTATTGGTCCCAGTGGGCACATCTTTGTTTGTAAATAAAGCCCCGCCGCTTAACTCAAAGTACGGAACCAAAAGCCCACGTGACGCAAAATTCCATTTCAAATTCAGTGGATTAAATCCCGCTCCATATGCGGTATTCGTCGGCTGGAAAACCATGAATACGGGGACGACATCCGCCGCGCATTCTAGTCGTCCTTTAAGAAAACCTGGACCATGAGGGCGGGTCAGAATCCAGCCATAGCGGAGACCAACGTTCCAGACGTCCGTATTTGACGTGCCGCCCGGAACCGAGTGGCCGCCGCCCGCCCAGACCTGGATCTCGTGTCCACCATCTTCAGGGCGGGTTTGGGCCACGCACACAGAACATACAGCGAGAGCGCACAATAAGGTGAGTAGCAGTCTTTCCATTTGGGCTCTCCCTGATTTGTTATTCTATGGTGCGAATTTATGACAAAAGAAAAACTCTAGAGTCCCAGTCCACCGTCTACCGTCAGGATCTGTCCAGTAATGAAGTGCGGAGACATCGCGAAAAACGAAACTGCCGCCGCAATATCCTCTGCGCTTCCGCTCCGCTTCATGGGAGTCTGTGCCGCCATCTTTTTCATGAATGCTGCCGCCGATTTTTCTCCCAGATCAATCATTCCAGGGGCAACGCAGTTTACAGCGATTTCGGGAGCTAGAGCTTTCGCCATCACCTTGGTCAGCATGTGAACCGCGGCTTTAGATGAACAATCGTGT
>JAOAPG010000152.1 GCA_025462785.1 Acidobacteriaceae bacterium | reverse complement strand
GGTGGAAGCCGAAGTGTTTCATCCCATGATCAGCGACTTGGTGCGCGAATCTTATCCCGTCATTTTCGGGCCGGCCTTGAACTTCACCCTCCCTGTTTCGGCGCAAGGAGTGATCATCGTGGCCGAGATGGACGGAGCTTCTATTTTGTATCCCCTGGGGCCTGCGCTGTACTTAAGTTGGGCGGAGTGCAACGCCAGAACGAATCCCGACCAGACGAGAGTTTATCGCTGTGAATTGAAACCTGGTTATCGGTTTCGTTAAAGGGCTCGTTCTAGGGTAGCTGGCTCGCGATTACCGTTTCTCGTTCCCATTAGCTTCAACAAGACTTGCTGGCGATAATTGAACAGGGCCTCGACGTAGCCACGCATGACGCCCCGCCAACCAACCTGCCCATTAATCCAAAGGGCAAAGCGTAGGAAACTTCGTCGTAAATTCGTGTTCCTTCGTTTTCCGCGGTAACCCGATGTTGATGATCCCACAAGGCGTAGGGACCGGAAAGTTGCTAATCGCGGAATCCATACGGAGGATTCCACTGTGTGATCTCGGTCGTCCAGCGAATGGGGAGCCTATGCCACCGCAATTTATATTTGATGAGTGAGCCTGCCTTTAACTCAGCAGGAGTCTGAAAGATACGGAAATCCAGCCATTCGGGCGTGAGCGCCTGCAAATTCTCTGGACGGGAGAAGAACTCGAATACTTCGTCTATGTTGCGCGCTACCCGTTGTTCACGGACAAGTTTGTAAATCTTCGGCAAGCTGCTTATTTTCCGGTGATCTCTGGGCTCGTGTCTCGGTTCAGCAATGCAATAATCCCCGCGGTTGCGGTACCTGCTTCTGCGAGAAATAAAAGCTTTACCACCGCATCCGGATTATCGATCAATAAGCTCGCCAGCCGACCAACCGCTAACCCTCCGATTCCGCATACTTGCGCCAGCAGGGCTTCCCTGCTCGGATTCAATCGCATCGCAGCGATCGCAAAGAAAAGCCCGAAGCCGAGTTCCATGCCCCCATACATCGCTCGGATTTCTGCGGTGCCAGTTGAGGACGCAGCACGTAATCCAACTTTCGTCAATATCTGCGGACGAATAAAAGAAGCCGCTCCGAATCCCGCGAAGGCAGCGGCAGTGATAGCGAGAGCAATGCGGTCAAGCTTCATGGACAACTCCACTCTGATTTCGACTAGTTAGATTACTGCACTGTGCTCGTCAGTGCGAAACAGCCGCTACAGGAAATTTCAATCCCTTTACCTTCGCCTGATGAATCTCATGACCTGTGCGTGTAAGATGGTCGCGAGATTGTCCGGCTAACTAGAGAGATTTAGGAGGTCTTATGTTGCTACGAATTCTGATCGGCGTTATTGCGCTTTTGGTCATCTTCGGCGCTTACAAATTTGTTTCCGCAGATGGCAATCTGCCCGCGGTCGGAACAGCTGCGCCGGATTTCACCTTGAATTCACAAGAGGGCACGCCCGTGAGTCTGAAAGATTTTCGTGGAAAATGGCTGGTGCTCTACTTCTATCCCAAAGACATGACTACGGGATGCACCATTGAGGCGCACGGTTTTCAGCGCGATCAGCCACAGTACGCCTCACATAACGCAGTGGTATTAGGCGTGAGTGTCGACAGCGTCGACTCACACAAACAATTTTGCGCCAAAGATGGCTTGAGCTTTAAGCTCCTGGCCGACACAGAAAAGAAAGTATCAGCGGAGTACGGCTCACTAATGAATATGGGAGTAGTAAAGATCGCAGCGCGAAACACTTTCATCATCGATCCAGAGGGCAAAATCGAGAAGGTCTACAGCAAAGTGAATCCAAACAAGCATAGCGAGGAAGTACTAGCCGCGCTGGATGAATTGCACAAAACTGCTTCAGCCGCACGTTAACGTATCAGTGCTAAAGGCCTGTCAATACAGATATGTAAGGACTGGCAGTCCAGATTGATAGCTTTAGGCTATCGTTGGCCAGTAGGCGCGCTGAGACGCTCAAGCGTGCTCTGCCTCCAAAGCCCCTCACGCTCAAGGTCAGACTATTCGCCTACGGGCTTCGTAGCGCGATTACAAGGCATTGTCCGCGCTGATCGAACCCGTAATTTCGGAACAATTCGAGCCCTGAACCAAGAATCAACGACTTAGCCAAGAGTGAATCATTTTGAGACGGAAAGCGCTAGTGTTTCTTGGCTGACGCGACTCTCTGTTCCGGTTCCGCGGCTTTGTCAGTAGGAAAGTTTGTGCTCAGGTAATCGATGAAGGAGTCTCGATCCGATGGCTGCACCAACGCTCCCCACTTGATCATTTTGTCGACTTCTTTCGTCCATGCGCCTTTACTCAATCGTTGCTGCACGATGATTCGAGAGTCATGACATTCGTTGCATGCGTTCGTAACTTTCTCTTGCACGGGAGCGGGCGGTAGCCCTGGGCTTTGCGCCCGAAGCAGTGGAATCGCACACACCGATAAAACAATCAGCATTCCGCCTACGCGTTTCAATACTCGCGACTGACATAAACTTTGGCTGAGCACGTTATACAACATGAATCTTCACCTGGTCGATGGCGTTGTACAAATATCCGCTGGGATTCCACTCTGCAGTTTGCGGTTGAACCCTTCCCTGACTATCAGTTGCACGAGAGAGAAGCGTGTACTCCCCCGGCTTCGGCGCCTTCCATTCGACGCTCCACAACCTCCATGCGTACTTCGCATGATCGCTCCCTAGTTTCGCGGGAAGCCACGTTGCACCTCCATCGGCGGAGACTTCTACTTTCACAATATCGGATTCACCCGCCCAAGCTGCACCGGTGATATGCACTTTGTGTGACTTCAACGTCGATGCGTCACTTGGCGTAGCAATAATCGACTTAACATTCAGAGAAGTCAGGGGATGCGTGTCATCGGGATTCAATGCTTCTCCCGGCTTCACTGGATGATTTGGCCAGCGGTATCCCGGCTTCATGAAGTTGCCTTCGAATTCTTTTTCAAGCACTTTGACTTCGCTCAGCCACTTCACTGACGCAGATCCAACCCATCCGGGCACAAGTGCGCGTGCGGGGAATCCGTGATCTTTTGTGAGTTCCGATCCATTCATTTGCAACGCCATTAGTGTGTCGTTGTCAGTTGCTTTTTCGATCGGAATGCTGCGAATAAATGGCGGAACTTTGCCGGGAACTTCATCAAGCCCATGAAACGAAACGTGCTTGCCAGATGTTTTCACTCCGGCACGCTCCAATAAGTCGCGTAAACGGGGTCCGCTAAACCTTGCGTTTCCAACAGCGCCCTTGCCCCACTGAATGCCAGGAACGCGCGGTTGCTCAAAACCGCGTCCATTTCCTGCGCATTCGAGCGTATTCACGACAGAATGCGATTCGATTTTTTGCAGGTCACCCAACGTAAGTGTAAGAGGCTTCTCGACTTCTCCGCTGATCGTCAGCTGCCAATCAGTGGCGTCGAGTGTGCTTGGTTCGTGCATGTGATTTCTCACAAAAAAGCGGGGGACCGGAGTGAGCCAAGAGTTAATAAATTCAGGAGGCATTTCGAGATCGAGGAAACGCTCTGAGCGCAAGATCATGCCTTCGCTGCCTGGAATTACGGGCGCATTATCAATCGCCCAAACTAAAAATGGATAAAGAGCGCCTGCTGTTGCGGCAGCGCCTGAAGCTTTTTTTAGAAAATCTCTCCTTGAAACCATGTGCTTTCCCTATGAACACCATTGCGCTCTTCGGCGCGTGATCTTTATTCACAATTACCCCGGACTTGTGTCCGGGGGTAATTTGTTCCGCCCCTTCGGGGCTGCATTTCCTTGATCCTGTCTTTACTGCGCTTGCTTTTTACCTCTCCCGCTTTGCCCAATGGAGACTCTCGCGGGACGGGCGAGGACGCCCGTCTCTACATAAGTTGTCCGGGGCTGGATTCCGTGTCACGTATTTGGCACGGAATCCAAATCTCATCCTAGAGCATTTAGAACGTGTAGATGAGATCGAATTGGAACCGATTCAGATACGGTTCCTGCTGACCTGCGGTCTTGATGGTCTGCGCCGGCCCTGCTTTACCCGGCGTGGTTTGCGGCGCGTCGGCTGATGCGTTGCCCCATGTATTGAAGAGCGCTGCATTGTTCTCCAAATACGTATTCAGCACACGTCCATGCCACCAAGTGAAACTCGCCAAGGTGTTGGCGCGCAGCTTCCACAAAGCATAGATGCGGTTCTGAAGAATGTTGGTGGGAGCACGCTGATCGCTTTCGACAAATGAAGCGATAACGGCGTCCTGTTCTTCGCGCGACCAGGCATAGCCGAACTGAACGTCGTTTTTATTCTTGACTTGTCCCAGGCTGAAGTCCCCGCTGTACACCTTATTCTGGCTGCCGAGATTGCTGAGGACATGACCTTTAAAGTCGAGCGGATGGGCTGCGGCGTCGAGGTTGTCTTCAAGTTCGAGCAGCAGGTTGATGGGAAGTTTGCTCAATCCGGTGTTGATTTGATTGTTGAGGATGAAGTCGGCGTAGTTATATCCAGAGTAGAAATGAACTCTGCCGGCCTTATCCACATAGGTCGAGTTGGTTAGACCATTCGGTGCAAATACGCAAGGCGCAAAAGGCGGGAAGTTCAGGCCTTTAGCACAGCCTTGACCTTCACCAGGTACCGGGAAAGGTCCAGCGGGTGTGGTTCCAGTGGCGCCTGTCGTGGTGGCTCCAACCGCGAATGCGCTCTCCTGCAAAATTGCGTCGGGGCGATTCCACTTTAAGGTTAAGAATGACGGAGTCGCTGTCCACGGCCCGAATTTCAGTCTGGCTGAGACCTGGCCACCTGCTGCATAGGAGTCTTGCGAACTAAAAACACTGCTGGCGCTGGCCGTACTCGCAGCGCTGTTGGCCTCGTTATAGAGCAATCCAAGTCCCTGTATAGTGAAGTTCTGCAGCGGCCCGGCATGGGTATCGAAAGAGAACTTCGCGTTGAATCCTTCGGGGTTTAAATCTGGATCGAAGGTGGCCGAGGTCCGTTGCCAGGTGAATGCGAATTTACCCCCCGTCAGCGATAACCACCTGTGGGCAACAGGATTGTAGGTGATGTACCCACGATCAAGGGCTATGGTCTTGCGATCAAAGACGTTGGTCAAAGTTTCGTTCGTGGTAGTGGGATCGCCCATAGAGCCGGTAGCCAAAGCGATTCCCCCGATGAAGTCCTGATTCAGTGCTCCATCCAATCCGAAGCGGACTCGGACGCGGGCTCGATTGCGGTCCTCCATGTGCTGCTGGTCGTAGCTCTCGCCGCGTAGGCGAATGTCTCCGCTGAACCGGAACCGGGTGACCAGCGCTTCGAGAGCAGTGGTGCGCTTTTGCTCATCCTGGGCGGCAACGGCAGTGTTGGTGACCGTGGTCTTCACGTCGGCCAAGTCACTGTTAATTTTGTCTACAGTTCCCTGCTCTTGCGCAGCAGCTGCTTGAGCAGCAGCAGCCTTTTGTTCAGCTTCAGCGGCGGCGGCTTGCGTAGATTGCAATTCTTGTTGAGCTTGCAACGCCTGCTGTTGAGCTTGCTGCAAGGCCGTATCGCGGGTCTGCATCTGCTGAATCAGAAGTTGAATTTGCTGGCCCTGAGCGGCTACGGCGTCGCGAAGGGCTTGGACTTCCGCCGCCGTAACTGGTGGGGCACTCTTGACTGCTTTCTTCTTTTTGGTAGCCGCAGCCTTTGTTTGTCCGAGAGAAACCGGAATTAAGCCTAATAACATGATAGGCATTATAGCCATTGAGAGCAGCAGTCGTTTCTTGCGATGGTCCATTGGTGTTTTACCTATCCTCTAATTTGAACTTATAAGTAAGTTCGGAATCTGGGGCTCCGACAAAATTGGAAACAGCTGGGGTCCAGCGAACGCAAAACTCCACTCAGGCGAATAAAGCACTGGCGTTCCCCTAGACCTGGACCGATCACGCTGCTCTGTTCCAAAAACCTGGGCGCCTTTCAGGCGCGTAGTCGTTTTCCGCTTTGGCCCCCGGATTTACATCCGGGACTAAACCATTTCGCTCGCTTCGACTTCGCTCAGGGCAGGCTCTACGGAACTGGATTGCCGTGCTCCACATGGACTCGCTTAGACTTCCCATAACCTAGCGCCTGCACGAATCTTAGTGTCACGGAGTTCTCACGTATAAACCTGACTAGACGATCCAGCCTATGCCTGAGGCGACTTTCCTTGGATTCTAGCTAGCAGGCTCCAACCCCCATCTTCGCTGTAGGCTTCGTTCCGCAGTGCGGAAGACTAATCCGTCGACAATGTAGCCAATCGCGATGATCAGTAGCATTACCGCGATCACCAGGTTCATGTCGTTCAGATCTCGTCCCATCATCAACTGCTGCCCGAGACCAAGGCTGACAAAAATCATTTCGCCGGAAATTAAGGAACGCCACGCGAATGCCCAGCCTTGCTTCAGTCCATTCAGGATGAAAGGCAAGCTGGCAGGCAACAGCACATACCAGAACAGTTTCAATCCCGTCGCGCCAAGGTTCCGCCCTGCCATGCTATGGATCTTCGGCATTTGCTTGCGGCCATCTTCCATGGCGATTGTCACCGAGAGCAGCGATCCCATTACGACAACAAACAGGATTGCCTTCTCGGTCAATCCAAACCAAAGGACCGCCAACGGCAGCCAGCAGATACTGGGTAGGCTCTGCAGGCTGACGAGCAATCCACCCATCGTCTCTTCCAGGAACTTGTTACTGGCAACACCCAACCCGAGAACCATTCCCAGCACAACTGAGAGCGAGTAGCCGAGCAGCATGCGCTTCATGCTGACTGCAATTGCGATCCAGAAGCTATGATCCTGGAAACCTGCATACAATGCCTCGCCAACTCCCTTCGGAGTCGGAAAGACGTACGTCGGCCATATCTTGAGCGCTCCAAGCAAGGCCCATATGCCGATAAGGACCGCATAGAAAACTGCGTGCCTGGCGAACTTTCTCATGCGTGGACTTCCTTGTCTCCGTATTGCTCTCGCAGCGACTTATCGATCTCCCCACGCAGATCATCGAGAATTTCGCGAGCGCACAAGGCTACGCTGACGTCTTCAAGCTGGCGCGGACGAGGCAGATCGACGCGGTACTCGCGCTTGATTTTTCCGGGACGGAAGGAAATTAGAGCAACTCGATCTCCTAGACGAATCGCCTCGCGAACGTTGTGGGTCACGAAGATGATGGTGCGTCCCGTTTCCGCCCAGAGGCGTTCCAGTTCGTCGTGAAGAAGATCGCGAGTTTGGGCATCTAGGGCCGCAAACGGCTCGTCCATGAGCAATACATCGGGCTCGGTCGCTAATGCACGAGCAAGCGCTACGCGCTGCCGCATCCCACCGGACAGTTGGTGAGTGTAGCTGTCCTTGAATTGCGAGAGGTGAACGAGGCGCAGATAATAGTCGACTCTTTCGCGCCGCTCGGCTTTGGAGAGGCCCTTCATCTTCATGCCGAACTCAACGTTCTCGCCGACTTTCAGCCAGGGAAAAAGTCCGAGTTCCTGAAAGATGAGAATGCGATCGGTGCCTGGGGCAGTGACCGGTTTGTTGTCCATGAGGACGCTACCGGAAGTGGGCTGATTCAAGCCCGCAATGAGATGAAGCAGAGTTGATTTACCGCAGCCGGAAGGACCAACGATGCACAGAAACTCGCCGGGCTGAACCTTCAAGTCGATGTTATCGAGCGCGAGCAGCCTCTTGCCATCGTTAGTTTTGTAGCTCAGTGAGATTCCATCTAGATGGACCTTGGGATTAGCGTCCGAATCAGCTTGCCGCAATGACACGACGGACGGAGCAGCGCCTGCCTTCCATCTCGCGTTGCTAGCGCGTGCCGGGTTCCTGTGGTCGCCTGTAAAAGAAGGTTGGAGTGCGGGGTTCGGCGTCATTGGATCGGCTTCCTTCCTTTTTCCGCTAAGACTTGATTGAGAGGCGAAAGATCATAGAGACTCGACAGATCGGGTTGCTGCTTGCCAAGAAAACCGGCTTCGTATGCCGAATGGGCCGAGGTGATGAGCGAGTTGCGTAGTGGATCGTAGGTGACCTGCAGCCTCGTAAAGGCTTCGTCCAATATGGCAGGAGCGAGTGGCTTTCCGGTTTCCTTCTGGATTTGATCGTTCAGCAGCTTTTTGCTTTCGGGCAGGTGTCCGTTGATCCAGTCGGTAAGTTCGACGTGGGCGCGGATCCAGTTTTTGACGACGTCAGGATGTTCTTTAAGAAACTTGGTGCTGACGATAAGGTTCGTGATGACAAATTGTCCTTGCGGCCAGAGATCACGCTCGTCGAGAAATAGATGGCCGTTCCCTTCCCGGATCAATCGCGTAGCCCAAGGTTCGGGAGCCCATGCTCCATCGAGTTCTTTTTTAAGGAATAGCGTGAGCTGATCGGGATTGGCCATCGGCAATACCTGGACATCGCCGCCCTTGTCAGTTGTCTTCAGTCCATGCGCTTTGAGCCATGCCCGCAAAGCGACATCTTGCGTGTTTCCTAGTTGCGGCGAGGCGATTCGTTTTCCATGGAAGTCTTCGGGCTTCTGAATGCCTGAATCGTTTCGCACGACCAGCGCAACTCCGCCGCTGGCAGCACCTGCAACGACGCGCAAGGCTTCACCGTTGGAACGGACGTAGCCGGCAATAGTCGGATTGGGTCCCACGTACGTCATGTCAATTGCGCCTGCGAACAATGCTTCAATTGCTGACGGACCGGCGTTGAAACTTGTCCACTGAATCTTTACATTCGAGCCCAATGCCTTGTCGAACCAACCGTTCGCTTTTCCTACCATGGGCTGCGCATGAGTAATGTTGGGGAAAGCGCCGACACGGATCACGGTCTGGGCAAACGACAAGTGAGCCGCAAACAGGACCAGCAAGGGGCCGAAAAGCAAGAAAGGCTTCTTAATCATTCCTGTCCTCGCGGACGATTTCCGTGAACCACCATTGGCAGAACGCCCGCCTCCTCTTCCTTCTTGCGGTGATTCTTCTTTCCCTTCGGCGACTCTGCAACCTTGATGATGTCGGCCAGGCTGGTGTTATCCAGGATCTTCGCAGCGGCGTTCCTGACATCAAGAAATATTTGATAAAGCGCGCGGTGCTCCGCATCGCTGTCGATCAAGCTGCGGAGCTGGTCGGCATCACCAAAGGGGGCGAGCGGGCCGTCAATCAAGCGCATGATCTCGCTGAGACGGATATCACTGGGATTGCGGCGCAACTGGTAGCCGCCTTTGGCTCCGCGCACGCTTTCCACCATGCGGGCATTTTTCAGTTCGAGAAGAATCAGCTCGAGAAATTTTTCCGGAAGAGCCTCTTCGTAGGCGATGTCGCGGATGCGAATAGCACCTTGATCGTAGTGGCGGGCCAGCATCATCATGGCCTGCAAAGCATAGAGACCTTTTTGGGAGATTTTCATATTATTTGCATTGTGCCATAAAACTCTATGGAAATAATAGAGTTTATTGACATACGGGACAATGCAAGCTGAACACCATCTCTGGGTGCGAAAACTGCTCCCCGGCTTCAGCGGTTAGTTATCAGCAACTTACATCGAACATTTACCGTTAAATAACGACGTCGGCATCGGAAGAATATGGCAGGGGCGAAAACTTTTTTTGCACTCCTGGAGCAAGCAAATGCATATCGTAGGGCGATAGGATTACTGCAGTTTGAGAATTTGGAGAGTTATGTTATCAGGGCCGCCGCGGTCTTTGGCCATTTTTACAAGCACTCGACACGCTTCAATTGGAGAGCGGGACTCGATCGTTCTCTGCAGCTCCCGATCGGAGACGAGGCTCCAGAGTCCATCCGTGCAAAGTAGCAGAGCGTCGGTTTTTTGCAGGAGAATGGGCTGCTCCGGGATATCCGGCGAAACGTCGGGCCCAGCGCC
>JAOAPG010000133.1 GCA_025462785.1 Acidobacteriaceae bacterium | reverse complement strand
AAAACGCAGTTCTGTATTTGCCGAAAGATTTCCCGGAACCAGATTCGGTAAAAAAACTCGAGACTGAATGCAAGGTGCATGTAGAACGTCTGCCTGCAGTGATTCATCATCCGGGGGAAATCGACGTAAGCAAGATTCGTCCACATGGACTGCTGTTCTTGCCAAACAGTTATGTCGTGCCGGGCGGCAGATTTAATGAAATGTACGGGTGGGACAGCTATTTCATTCTTCTGGGACTGCTTAAGGATAACCGCACCGACCTGGCGCGTGGAATGATAGACAACTTTTTGTTTGAGATTGAACACTACGGAACCGTCCTTAATGCGAATCGCACGTATTACCTTACTCGCTCACAGCCGCCATTTTTAACTTCGATGATCACGGCTCTGCATGAGGCTGAAAACAAGTCTGGACACGACGACAAGCAGTGGCTTGCCCATGCCTACGAAATTGCGGCTCACGATTATCAAAATTGGATTCGCGACCCCCACTTGGCCGGCACCACTGGACTCTCCCGTTACTACGATTTTGGGAAAGGCCCGGCGCCAGAAAGTGTGCAGGATGAGACCGGTGTACACCGCAAAGTAGCAGCTTACTTCGCCAGTCGTCCCAATTTAGCTCAGCGCTACTTGATTGAGCAAAATGGCTCGACGCAAGCCTCAACCGGAGACGCCGGAGCGCCGTACACCATTCAAGCGTGCGATGCTGCGACGACGATGGAACGTCCAGATTGTGAGACTGGCGGCATCGTCAGATTGTCCGACGATTACTACACAGGCGACCGCAGTATGCGGGAGTCTGGCTTCGATATATCTTTTCGCTTTGGTCCGTACGGGGCCGCCACCCACCACTACGCTCCGGTTTGCCTGAATAGTCTTCTCTATAAAACAGAAAAAGATTTGGAAGAAATCAGTCGGGAGTTGGGCAAGTCCAATGACGCCAGCGAGTGGAAGCTGCGAGCTGACCAGCGCAAAGGCTTGATCAATCAATATTTGTGGGACGCGAAACGAGGTTTATTTTTTGATTACAACTTCGAGAACGGAACCAGATCTACGTACGATTATGTGACTACGTTTTATCCATTATGGGCTGGATTGGCCACACCAGAGCAGGCGAAGGCAGTAGATCAGAATTTGAAGATATTTGAGCGTCCTGGTGGTTTGGTGACGAGCACTTCCGAGACCGGCGGACAGTGGGACTCTCCTTACGGATGGGCGCCTCTAGAGTTGCTCGGAGTGGAGGGACTGCGAAAGTATGGCTTCAGCGCAGATGCGGACGGGGTTTCGTACAAGTTTCTTTCCACCGTCGCGGAGAACTTTCAGCGGGAGGGCACTATACGTGAGAAGTACGACGTGGTTACACAATCTTCCGAAGCGCACGTAACGGCTGGGTACAAAATGAATGTAGTAGGCTTCGGTTGGACGAATGGCGTGTTTTTGCAATTCTTAAGCGAAATTCCCAAGACGATGGTCGAGCGACTGGCTTCAGAAGAGGATGCACGAGCGCCTGGCATGTCTGCTCAGAAACCCTGAAACCAGCCTGGTGGAGTTCAGCTTCAAGGTTTCTTGTTTTCGTTTTGCTGTAACTGCTCGGCAATTTTGAGTTCTCGCTCAGCATCTTCGGGGCGGCCCAAATCTCGATAAGTTTGTCCCAACAGATGATGAGTGATTGAATTATTGGGATCCATGGCCGCGGCACGCTGTAATGCACGCGCAGCTAGATCGAACTCTCCCTTTTTCTCCAGCACCTTTCCCATGAGGATATACGGGCCCGTGGAC
This sequence comes from Acidobacteriaceae bacterium, assembly GCA_025462785.1. Lineage (GTDB taxonomy): Bacteria > Acidobacteriota > Terriglobia > Terriglobales > Acidobacteriaceae > JAOAPG01. The sequence continues at coordinate 8,967 of JAOAPG010000133.1, read as the reverse complement.
GTCGCATCGAGCCAAATCGAGCGTTGTAGCAGGCGTTCCGCATCATCGAATTTCTGTATGCGCGTGTACGCATCCGCCAATTTGTAATATGCGGGAGCATAGGCAGGATTATTGGCAAGCTCTTTCTGCAGTTCGGAGATTGCTTCTGGAATACGTGATTTATAAAGGTAGAGTTCGCCCAGCAAGAAATGGACCAGCGGTAGTTTGGGATCAAGCGCCGCTGCTTTCTGCGCGTATTCTTCGGCAATCGGATCGAATTCCTGCCTCAACAACATTCGCGCCGTAAACAAATAACTTGACGCCGAATCTGCCGGCACATCAAACATCCGAGCAAAAGCGACTCGAGCGTGCGGATAGTCCTTCGCCTGGATGTGACAGATACCGAGAATGTAGGAAGCATCTACGTTGGCAAATGAATACCAAGTCTGAACTCGTTCGAGATAGGGAATCGCTTCGGCCGGACGTCCGGCTAAGTAGTCGGACAGGCCGAGAAGTTGCACAGCCTCACGATCTTCGGGATTCGCCTGTGTGGCTTGCTTGAACTCTTCGGCTGCCTTTGAGTAATTCCCCTTTTTGTAGTAAGCCGCTCCAAGTTCATGGTGCAGCCCTTCAATCTTCGGATTCTGAACGGCCAACGATTGCAGCTGTTCTAGTGCCTCGTCGTACTTGCCTTGCTGCATCAGACGATGGACATCAGCAAAGACAGATGGCGCGGGGTGCGGCGCTGCTGCCGATGAATTTTCACCCAGTTTGCTTGATTGCTGTGCTGGCAGTGTCTGGCCAAAGCTGGAAGCATACGCCAGACAAGCAACGATCATAATCGTAATGGCAAGAGCATGACGCTTCAGTTGTGGCATGGGAAATCGTTCGAGCATGATATTGAGGAAAGCGGTCTTCCCGTAGTCTAATCTTTATCGTGATACCGTCGTCAATCAGACAACGCCGTACCAGAATATTGTCATTGCTAGGTTTGTGCCTCGGATTAATTGTGTCATTCCTCGCATGGGCCCAGACACGGCCTTCTACGGTGGGCAATGAAGCGTTGGCAGCTTATCGAGGTGGACTTGCCGCAATGCAAACCGGGAATGTAGAAGCGGCCCGGAGGGACTTCGAAAAAGCAGTCAAGCTGGACCCCAAGAGTGCAGATGCGCAGAACGCGTTGGGACAGCTGTTACTGCAGCAGGATGACACCGAAGATGCGATCACGCACCTACGTATTGTGACAAAGCTCAAGCCCAGTCTGGCCATCGGACATGCTTACTTGGCACAAGCGCTCGCAGCCAAAGGCGAAGTGGACGAAGCTATCAGGCAGTTGCGAATCGCGGTTCGCCTTGCTCCGAAGCGAGCGGAAGCGCACAGCGCCCTTGCGAGGGCACTCAGCACTCAACAAAAAAATGACGAAGCTCTTCTGGAAGCGAAACAGGCACTCGCATTAGCCCCCAAGCGCCCGGAGTTCCATGACGAATACGGATCGCTATTGGCGCAGAAACAGCGGTTCGATGAAGCTGAGGCTGAATTTCGCGCGGCAATCAAACTAGATCCTCAATATGAGCCAGCGGAATTTCATCTTGGAGTGGCGCTTCAGAGCACTGGACAAATTGAATATGCGCAAAAAGCGCTTGAGCAAGCGGTAAAACTTAATCCCAACGATGGAACAGCTCAATATTATTTGGCCACCGTGCTTGAGAGCTCGGGAAAAACTGAGCAGGCTCTGGCTGCGTATCAGCAGGCTGTTCGAATGCAACCTGGTTTTATTCCAGCCCAGACGCGTCTGGGATTATTGCTGCAAAAGTCAGGGGATACGGAAGGCGCTGCTGCCGCTTTTTCCCGCGTCACCTCGCTCACGCCAAACGATCCTGAAGGGCACAACGATCTTGGACTCGTTCTAATGCAGCGCGGAGAAGGTGATCCTTCTATTAAAGAATTCGAGACCGCGCTCAAACTCAACCCCGAAGACGCCGAGATCCGAGGAAATCTCGGATTGGCATATCTACAGAAATCCGATTTCGATGGCGCTATTCGCGAATTACAAACCGCTTTGAAAATGTCTCCCGGGAAAGCCGAATTTCATTACGACCTTGGAGTGGCTCTCAAACTCAAAGACCGTTTGCCCGAAGCCATCGCGGAATTCAAACGAGCCATACAACTCGATCCCAAATTGGCCGACGCCTACTATACCCTCGGTGTCACCCTTTGGCAGCAGGGCGATTTTCCGAATGCGGCAACCCAGTTGCAGGGAGCCATTAGCGCGAAACCTGACTATGCCGAAGCCCACTACACTCTCGGGACAGTTCTGAGTCAGATGAACCAGTTGCCGGAAGCAGCGAAGGAATTGCGCGAAGCGATCCGCTTGCAGCCGGATTTCGCGGGCGCGCACACGACTTTGGGAACCGTTCTGCGAAAGATGGGAGAGACTGAAGCTGCTGCCGCGGAGAGTCGGGCTGGTGCTGAAATATCCAAACAGAAGAACGGTCTGCAGGCAGCGACATTTACGACGAATTCCGGCCGACACTTGCTCGAGGTCGGAGATCTCGACGGCGCCATCTCCCAATTCCGTTCTGCTATTAACTCGAAACCAGATTACGCTCCGGCTCACTACCAGCTTGCGGTTGCGCTTCAGAGAAAGGGAGCGAACGGGCAAGCCGGGGAAGAGTTTCAAAAAGCTGGCGAACTTGATCCGCACTTCAGGTCAGCATCGCAATAGGCGAAATTATTTTGCACTATGTTGGCGTACCGCAACCAAGTCGCTTTGCACCGGAACTCCACGCTTAACGCTCACACGCAGCACGGCCTCAAAAGGTTTGAGCTCGCCGGTACCTGGTACGCCAAGCCGGGATAGCAGATCCTGTAGAGAATTTTCGCGGCAGACGTACTCGACTGCGGCTTCTGTTCCAAGTGTTGTCGTCCCTGCCAGAATCATCACCGATCGCGCGGGATTTAAGCCAGGAACAAAACCAATGATCGCGTAATCCTCATCGAGGGGCAGAGTCGACGGAGTGCCTACAAACACTGCGGGTTCTTTCGGCTGAGGATGTACGTTGATGATCGCCAAGTCTCCTTTACGGGGTCCGCTGGTGAGGCGCTGGAAGACAAACTCCCGCGTGCTTGGAAGATCGCGAAGCGTCAGGTTCTCGGCCGGCGAGCCAATGAAAATCAGATTGTCGTTCTCGGCATCATCGAGAGAAAACAGGCTGCCACGCTTAACACGAATAGGATGGTGGAGAGAGTCGAAAACTTGGTCCAACGCGTGCATCGCTAGGACTTCGCCGACTCCAGTGTAGTGATCAAGAATCACATTTCGCGAATCGCGAGCTGGATCAAAGTATCGCATGCCAGTTTCAGGACGACCGACGAATGCGCCATTGCTAAAGATGACCCACGGCTCTTCCGGAGTAGAGACGAATGCCCTCCAGAATTTGCTGTATGCACCCGCTGGCTGAAATCCGGGAAATGCTGATGCCAGGTTCCCCGTCTGCCTGTGCCGAAGAAGGACTGTCATCAGTGCAAACAAAACCGCAAAAAAAATGCCGACAGCGATAACAGTTAATTGCCATTGGCGATTTCCAGCGGGTTTTGTCGCCACCATTCGTTCGCGCATTTGCGAATCCACGGTTTTGGAAGCGGCGTCTCGATGGTGAAACGAAATAAGATAGGAACCTTTGGGCAGATCGACTAGGATCGGATCGTCTGCTCCCTCCGCGTTGTAGTATTCCGCGAGTTTACTTCGAAGGCGCCCTACCTGTACGCGGACAGTCGAGTCTGACTGTGGATTGAAATCCGCGGGTCGCCCAAAAATTTCTGTCGCGATTTGGTATTCCTTCAGGTGCTCCCCTAGATGATTTAGCGCGTGCTCACCCAGATAATGAAGCAGTCTGCAAAGAGATTCGGAGCCTTGCAACACATGGCTGTGCGCGATCTTATCCAGGTGCCGCTGCTGGAGCGCTCTCTCGTTCACCGGTGGTCCTGTAACAGCCATGTAACGAAGAGTAACAATCCTGTCTATCTAGCTGCAACACTGAATGATTCTTGGATGTAACGGTTTCTAAACACCCGGACACTTGTAATTTTTATGCCAACGGGTCCAAAGTCCAGTCGCTCGAAGTGTATTCAGAACACGGGTGGGTTTGGAATCGCCAACGCGCGAGAGGGGATTAGTGTTCTCAAATAGATATACGTGTTCTCATTAAAATTGCTGAAAGACATAAATATCCCATATTCAATAGAAATCCGATCTAAGTTCCAGATTGTCATACCGCTAATTGCACCATTAAAAACTTTACTCATATGAATCAATAATTTACATAACTTTTCATTTCGGAATCATAACTGCTCTGCCCTTCTCTCGATAGTAGTTTTGTACTACCCGAGAAGACAGTGGTCTCAATTCCTCGACGAAAATGAGCGGTCCAGCAAAGTAGCTTGGTGGCTTGGCCACCGAAGGTGGAGGAAAGTAAATGAAAAGGTCAGTTGCTGCAGGCAGCGTTGCCGCATTAGGACTCGCAATTCTCCTGATCCTCTCGACACCGTTGGCTCGAGGACAGGCAGTCTTTGGAAGCATCTTCGGCACAGTCACCGATCCCTCCGGCGCCGCCGTGCCCAACGCAAAGGTCACAGTCACAGACCTTAATAAGGGTACGAGCGACCAAACCACCACCAACGAGGCCGGAAACTATTCTGTCACCCACCTCATTCCAGATAATTACGCTGTTCGTTTTGAGGCACCCGGGTTCAAAGTAACCGAACAAAAAAACATTCCAGTTTCCGCTGATGCCTCGGCACGCGTTGACGGTCAATTTCAGGTTGGATCTTCAAGTGAGTCGGTAGAAGTCACTAGCGAAGCTCCGCAGCTAAAAACGGACCGTGCTGATGTGGCTATCGAGTTCAATGAAAAGTATGTCGAAGATCTACCGATTATGAATCGGAACTTCACTAGCTTCGAACTGCTTTCGCCGGGCACGCAAAAAATGGTGGGCTGGAGTCATGCCGCAACAGAAAATCCGCAGGGAAGCCAGCAGATCTTTGTAAATGGTCAACACTTCAGCGGGACAGCATATGAACTCGATGGTACCGACAATCAAGATCCCATTTTAGGAATCATCGTTGTAAATCCAAACCTCGACGCCATCCAGGAAACCAAAATCGCGCTACAAAATTACGATGCTGAGTTTGGTAAGGCAGTAGGAGGTGTAGTTACCGTTCAGACCAAGTCAGGGAGTAATGATCTTCACGGAACCGGCTTCTGGTTCCGAAGGACCGATGCCACCGCAGCACGCGATCCTTTCACACAGTCAACACCCAATCCACTCACGGGCAGGTTCATCGCGCCAGACAAGTGGCAGCAATTCGGCGGCAGTCTTGGCGGTCCGATTATTAAGAACAAGTTATTCTTTTTTGGCGATTACCAGGCTACGCGGGAGACAAATGGGACCACTAATCAGTTGACAGTTCCAACCTCGAGAGTAGTTAGCTCGTGCAATCCAGCCACCAATGGGGCCAGCGCGACACCGGGTTACTGTGACCTAAGTCAGTATCTCGGGGCAGGGTTCGGTAGCGGCAATGGACAGGCCTACGCTCCGGGAACAGGGGTACCGTTCGGGCCCGCTGGAAACTGCACCGGAAACTGCATTCCTATTAACCAAATTTCGTCGCAGTCTGCCGCCATCCTCGCTCTGTTCCCAGCCCCCTCGAACTCAGCACTGAGCAACAATTTCGTAGCCTCAGGTTCGGGCACTTATAAACAAGATAGTTTTGACACTCGCATCGATTTCAATCCCTCTTCCACGGTGCAGGTCTTCGGGCGCTTTAGTCTCGACTACTTTAATGTCGCAGGCAAAGGTTCTTATGGCGCGCTGGGAGGCGTTGGCTTCGGTCCCGGAGGGCTGGCTGGCAGCTCGATCACTCACAACTACAGCTTGGCATCGGGAGTAACTAAAACTTTCAGTTCGACTTTGCTGGCCGACTTTCGATTTGGGTATTTCAAATACAATCCGCTCGCCAGTAAGCCGGACCAAGGCACAACTCCGATGACAACGTTCGGTATTCCGAACGCCAACACCAATGCCACGACTTCTGGTTTGGGAGGCTTTATCTTTGACCAGACTCCATCGTCTGCCTCGGCTAGCAGTACCGCGAGCGGTGCTGCCGGATTGAGTTTCGGCGATGGCTTGGGTGTAGGACGCTGCAATTGCCCCCTGACCGAAAGCGAACAGCAGTTCCAATGGGTTACTAACTGGACAAAGATCCACGGAAACCATCAGTTCAAGTTCGGTGGAGATTTCCGCTATGCTCAAAACCTTCGTGTGCCGAGCGACGCGAACCGTACGGGTGACTACCATTTCACTCAGGCCACGACTTCGAGCTTCAACGTAGCCAACCCCGCAGTTTCAGGTGCGAATGGTCTCGACCTGGCGACGTTCTTACTCGGGGACGTCTCGACCATGGATCGATACGTCAGCACGAGTCTAAACGCAGCAGAACGGCAGCACCGCATGTTCTACTACGGTCAGGACACGTGGCGAGCAACATCCAAACTAACTCTTAATTATGGACTTCGTTGGGAAGTTTACTTTCCCGAGTACGTGAACGGTAAGGATCACGGCGGATTCGCCAACATCGTTCAGGGCCTGGATCGTGTGGCTGGTGAGGGCGGCATCGGCTTAAACGGCAACATCAACAATGCTTGGCATGCCTTCGCTCCGCGCCTTGGAGTTGCCTATCAGGTGTCGTCGAAAACTGTTGTTCGAATGGGTTATGGACGCAGTTTCGACATGGGCGTCTTTGGCTCCAACTTCGGTCATACGGTAACTCAAACTCTGCCTGTCTTGGCGGCTCAACATCTGGCGAACGCGAGTTCATTCCTTCCAGCCTTCAATTTGGCTCAAGGGCCCACTCCATTTACGTTCCCTGCAATCCCGTCGAACGGGTTACTTCCGGTCGCGGGCCCGGATTGCTTCCAGGGTTCTACCGCTGTTCTTGGGGGTGCGACCGTCCTCCAGAACTGTTTGCAGCCACATATACGTCCGACGACGCAGCGTTTACCTACTTTGGACGCATGGAACGCAACGGTTCAGCATCAGCTGACTAAAACAATGACAATCGAAGCGGCCTATATCGGCAACAAAGGTACTCACATATTCGCCGGCGATGGGCCAACTTATAACGTGAACCAGATTTCGATGGTTCACTACGGACAAATCAACCCCGCAACGGGCAAAGCCTACACTCAAAGTGAGCGCAGACCGCTCTTTAATAGATTCAGCTACCCGGGTTATGTGGATCCCACAAACACCATGGGGAGTGCTACGGCACCTGGAGTCTTGCAGTGCTGCTCAAGTGACCAAGGCAACTATCTTGGGAATGATGCCAACAGCGAGTACAACGCATTGCAGATCAAAGTCGAGAAGCGGTTCTCGCAAGGTTTTCAACTTCTTTCTCACTACACCTTCGCCCATGCGAATAAGTACGACAACAATTACTACGCTAATGACCCCCGGGTGGCGTACGGGCCTGACGATCAGGTTCGTAATCACGTTTGGGTAAACAATTTTGTATACGAGCTACCGTTCGGAAAGGGTAAGCCGTTTGCTGGACAGGCGCACGGATTGGAAAACATCCTAATTGGCGGCTGGCAAATCACTGGCACAACGACCTGGGGCAGCGGCTTGCCTTGGACACCAAGTACGAATGAATGTGGCGCCGAACAGGATGTGGGCGTATGCCGCCCCAATAAGGGGACCGGATCTTTCCACGTTGGCGCGGGATCATTGATTCACCCGGCCAGTGGCAACCCCTATGTGCGGTTTTTCACCCCGTTGACTTCCTTGACTGGTCCGTTCGCCGATCCAGGAGTCGGTCATTTGGGCAATATTGGTGTGTTCAGCTTCCGCGGGCCGCGGGCATTCTTTGCTGACGCCTCAATTTTGAAAAACTTCCTGATCACAGAACGTGCCAGGCTCCAGTTCCGGATGGATGCTTTCAATGTGTTCAATCATCCGGTGTTGGGATTCAACAACAATCAAAATGGCGGTACATGCATAGATTGCTCCGCCAGCAACAACGGCAGAATCACGGATATTGAGCATGATGCTTCGCCCGGCTCAGCCACTGGCATGCGTCAGCTTGAGTTCGCATTGAAGGTTATTTTCTAAAGCAGTTGTTGAAGGTTGACCGAGGGAGTCCATGCGACTCCCTCTTAACTGTCGACTCACCTAAAAGAAGGACGCGGCGGACGGCCCGAAAACAAAGCACAGAGAAAGCCTGAAATTATTTCATTTTGTGGATTTGGAGAGTTTGGGCGTTTCGAACCGCTCATTGCGCAGAACTCCAGCACCCTCTTTGACGAATATTAGTTGGTTGGGCTCGATGTTCTTCAGCGTGTCAACTTGCCCGCTAGGCCAACGTATTTCCAATAGATCTACTTTCTCTGCTTTCCCGATCCCGAAGTGAACCCGCAAGTCGTTCTGTGAGATATAGCTGCCGCCGCTGCGGACTTCATCAATCTGTTCGTGTGGCTTGCTTTCTCCAGGCGCATGGGTCACGCACTTGATCCGGGAGCCGATTCCGCTACGGTTCGATTTCGTCCCAACCGTTCGCACTTTAATCCAGCTGTTGCTCAACTGCGAATCGCAGCGCAAGAGTTGGGGGAAGCCGTTAATCGTGTTTACAACTACATCGATGTCGCCGTCGTTATCGAAGTCGCCAAACGCGCAGCCTCGCGCGGCACTCGGGGTGGAAATACCCGGGCCTGCCTTCAGGGAAATATCTTCGAAGTGTCCGTTGCGCTGATTGCGGTACAGCAGTTTGCGTTGAGCATATCCAGCTTCGGTTTGTAATTGCTCGACTTCGGGATAAACATGACCGTTGCAGATCAGAATGTCTGGCCAGCCGTCATTGTCAAAGTCGAAGAAACCGCAACCCCAGCCGAGGAACTGCGTGTGGGCGCCGAGGCCTCCTGTGAAAGTCGCGTCT
>JAOAPG010000131.1 GCA_025462785.1 Acidobacteriaceae bacterium | reverse complement strand
TATACATCATCCGCACGGCATGGGCCTTGATCGTGATGCCGCGCTCCCGCTCCAGATCCATGGAATCGAGCACTTGCGCCTGCATTTCGCGGGCAGTCAGGGACCCGGTGATTTCCAGCAGGCGGTCGGCAAGTGTGGATTTCCCATGATCGATATGCGCGATAATGGCAAAATTTCGGAGAAAAGCGGCGTCCATAGCTGATGCGGTCAATAATCGATTCTAACAGGCAAGGACGTGAGCAGTTCGGTTGCATAATCCTAGTTCTCAGTCTTCTCGCCGAACAGTAAGAATTGAGTAGAATCGCATTCCATGCTCGTTCTCGCTTCCGCCTCTCCCCGTCGTCAGGAACTGTTGCGCAATGCTGGTTTCGAATTTGCGGTGCAGCCCGCGAACATCCCCGAAGAACTGCGACTGGGCGAAGAACCAAAAACATTTGCGGAACGTCTTGCAAGCGAGAAGGCTCTGGCAGTTTCTCAGCAGCGGACGAATGACATCGTTCTCGGAGCGGACACAATCGTGATCATCGAAGGCGAAATTCTCGGAAAGCCCCGCGATCCAGAAGACGCCTTCCGAATGTTGCGAATGCTTTCCGGACGCACTCACCAAGTTGTTACCGGCATCTGCCTTATCGGACCTGGCTTCTCCGACGCGCGCTCTGAAACGACTTCCGTCAACATGACCTCACTGACTGACGAGGAGATACACGCTTATGTTGTTACCGGGGAGCCGTCCGATAAAGCGGGCGCTTACGGAATCCAAGGAATTGCTTCGCGCTGGATTTCACGAATCGAAGGTGATTATTTCAATGTGGTGGGATTGCCGGTGTCGCTGGTTTACCGGATGCTGCGTGAGCGCGGTGGGGTCTAGGGGTGCTGTCCGGGGGCGTTGAAGATGGCGCTTGCGGTTCGGCTTGAGGAGTGATTTCGTTGGGCGCCGCAGCTACAAGCTTGCGAATCAGAGCCGTTGGGAGATTGGCCGTAAGCTCCGTGCGGTCCTTGTGCTGATCCACTTTCAAGCTCTCGAAGAACTGTTTCACGTCCGGATCAGGCCCTTGTTGTCCGACCGAAATCTCTGCCGCGCGAAAGATCGTGAGGAATGTGCTCAGTTGCTCGGTCAGACGCTGCGCAGCCTCCTCGCTTCCGGTGAATGCTTCTGCTCTGAAATGAATCGCGCCGAAGTAGCGAACAGAGGTGACGATCACCGCTGGTTTCGCAAATAAAAAAGACAAATTGAACGGCGAAACCTTGGAAGACGAATTTCCCGCCTGACCCGAAACCGCGTTTTGGGAAGCCGCATTGGCCTTGAAAATTCCCCAAACCAGACTGGCAAAGGGAACTTGCTTGTAATATTGCCGCAGCAAAGCTGGTCCGCCAAAGGGAGACGCCATTTTACGGGAACGATCCACAATTCCACGAATAACCTGCGGGTCGTTGTGGTTTGATACCGCGACCGTGTCGACACTTAGGATCGCAACCCGGACTGTGCGTCCGTCGAGAGGAATGTTGTAAATGTCAGTCGATCGGTAGCTTTCAGCCGAGTTGGAAATCTTACGCAGATACGCTCGCAGGCGTTCCCCATCGATTTTCCCAACAAAAACTTCAGAAAAACGCGGCTCCGAAGACACTCCAGTTTTAGCGCCGTCTCCGCCGTAGTGAATCGCAAACGCAGCCTTCTCCAAATCGCGCTCGAACTGGAATCCGGTTTCCTGAACGAATTGTTCGTACTCGGCATCGTGCGGCACAGTGGGAAGCGGGCCGGTGATGTCGGCGCGGCGCATCCATTGCAGATTTACATAGAAAAAGCCATCGGCTCCGGGAAGCAAACGAGCCGCCTCGGGAGGAGCGTGTTTGCGCAGCACAACCGCGAAGGCGACAGCTGCGATGACAAGCAGCACACCGAAGAACACAGGGAGCCGGCGTTTTATGCGCATTGAAAGCTAGCGGCTATCGGCAACTTAGCCCAAAATTCCAGTTTGCCGATCAGCAGCCAGGGAAGCCCAATCATAGCATTCCAGGGGTGATCGTGTTCACTGGGCGAGCGACGTCGGGCCAAGTAGCGGACATAATGCATCTCTCCAAGCCTGTCTCGGTACTGTGGGCAATGTGCTTCGCTTTAACGGAGTCTGAATTCTGCGATTACGCCTGGCCGTTCTGCAAGAAGGCGTTCGAGGTGGCTTTCTGGCCACATTTCAACCCGTAATGCATGATCACTTAAATTGTGTTTTTCAATGTAATCAAGGGCGTCCGTCGTAAAACGCCCACTTGTCGCGATAATAAGTACATCGACTTTGGGAGGTTCCCACAAGCGCATCTCCGCCATAATCGTTGTGACATCTGGCAACGAAATGCTGTTGGCGAGCCAATGCTTGCATTGGATAATGACACGGCTTCGTATAACGCCGCCGAGCTGATCACGAGTAACGCATGTGACTGCGAGGTCCCGCCCTCGGTCTGGTGCGTTCGTACGAGTCAACCAAGACGGATTTTCATAACCCGAAGTAGTGCTGATTAGAGCAAAAATTAACCGCTCGAATTCCTCGGCTTGGAGCGACTCCCACTTTAATCGTGTCGCAATAGGTCCGGTCGGCTGCGTGGCTGCTAAAGTCCCTAAATCCTCTACCTGGATCGGGAGTGGCTCATCTTTGTCGTAAACACCCTTTGTCAAGCCGCTCTTCACATTGGCCAATCTGATTTTTTATGTCTCGAAAATCCTGCACCATTCCAAAGTACAAATGGCGCCGGAGCGTGTCCCAAGAAGAGGGTCGCGGCAGAGAGCTACTGAGCAACGTTTCAATCGCTTGCACCCCGTTCTTCAGTATGGCGGTACTCGGCGAGTTCACGACCTGGAGCCTCAATGGACTGTTCAACCATTATTTCTGCGCTTATTTCGCCATCCTCCCTGGCGTCTAGTCTGTTCTGTGCGATTTCATCCAAATCCATTGGTAGGCTTTCGGGCTTCCAGCCGTCAATCTTGGGAAGTCCTGAAAGGACATCGCGATAAACCCGGACGCGATCGTCCTGCTTTGGATCGCTCCCGAACACAAGCCCACTCGGTACCATTTTTTCGATTTCGGTCCAGACGCGCTGAAGCTTTTCGAGATTGGTCTCCGCCGCTTCAAATTGACGAAGGGCAGCATTAATCGGACTATCATTTGCAATAGACAATGTTTGCCTCATGTGAAGCTTTGGCTCAGACTATCTCTCGTGGTCCGTAACGACGGCGAACTTCACCCCGAGGGCATGCAAAACGGAATTGATCGTTTCAAAGCGCGGGTGTGCACCGGCACTCAGGGTTTTGTACAGGCTCTCTCGGCCCAGTCCGGCGTCTTTGGCGATCTGTGCCATGCCGCGTGCTTTGGCTACGTCGCCGAGCGCTGCGACGAATACCTCAGGGTTCGGATCTTCAGCAGCCGCCGAAAGATATTCCGCAATGACCGCATCGTTATCGAGATACGCCGCCGCGTCGAATGCTTTGTAAGTTGTTTTCTTCTTGCTCATTATTATTATTTTGCCCTTTTTAGTTCTCGAGCCATTCTTTTTGCCTTGACAATGTCTTTCGTTTGGGACGCCTTTACACCGCCAGCCAGCAGGACGTAGACGGTCGATCCCGTTCGTGTGTAATAAAGTCGATATCCCGCTCCGACATGAACACGCATCTCAGAAACGCCTTCGCCGACGGATTCGCAATGGCCGAAATTTCCAAAGCTCGCGCTCGTCAGACGAGCCCAGGATTCTGGCCATTGCCTTCTGATCGGCCAAATTGGACAGCCACGTATCGAAATCGGACGACCGAAGCAATGTATTCAAGCTGCTTTATTGTATCCGAGTGGATACTTTTTGCAAACAGCCATTTCGACGAATGGCATAGAATGATGATTTGCAGGGAGAAACACTTGGCGCGCCGCGACTCGGGTTTTGTCAGCCAAGCTGGCCGCGTTAGGTTTGGCCACGTGAATATGACTCGCAATCAAATCGGCATCACGGTCGGCGGCTTGGGATTCTTCATCTGCGCGGTCGTATTTATCGTTTCGCTCCTCCAGCAACTTGCCTATGTTGAAGTGGTCTCTTGCATGGTAGCTTGGGGGCAGCTTTTTATTGCGAGTGCGCCGATCCTGGAAGCCTTGGATAACGAGCAGGTAAAATCCGTCGTTCCTAGCATTATCGGTGCCGCTCTGACCGTGTCAGTGCTGGTTTTCTACGTACTCAGCTACCATTTCGGACGGGCCTGAATTTTGGGCGTGAACTTTGGGCGTTGCACGCCCGGTATCCTTATGATAAATTTAAAACTTGTCCCGGACATCAGTAAGGGATCAGAGGGGCACTTGTGCCTGAAAAGGTCACTGCCTAACTGCTGGCGTAGCTCAGCTGGTAGAGCATCTGATTTGTAATCAGAGGGTCGGGGGTTC
>JAOAPG010000099.1 GCA_025462785.1 Acidobacteriaceae bacterium | reverse complement strand
AAAGAACGCCTTCCCGGTCTCGTCAAAGAACACAATGTCGACCTCATCATCGCCAATGGAGAAAATTCGGCGGCTGGATTTGGCATCACTCCTCAACTGGCTGAAGATCTGTTTGACCTCGGCATCGACGTAATCACAACCGGTAATCACATCTGGGACAAACGAGAAATAATTGATTACTTCGAAGCAGCCGATGGGAATCCGCACAGTCCGGCTCGCAGGGTCTTACGTCCCGCGAACTATGCGCCAGATTTACCCGGATGGGGCCTCTATCAGGGAGAGAAGAAGAATGTGCCCTATGCCGTGATTAATCTGCAAGGGCGCGTTTTTATGGCCTCTAACGACGATCCATTTCGCGTGACTGATAATCTTCTTAAAAACATCAAGGCTAAAATTATCTTTGTCGATATCCATGCCGAAGCGACCTCTGAAAAGGTCTCCATGGGCTGGTATCTTGATGGTCGAGTGACGGTCGTGGTCGGCACCCACACGCATATTCCGACGGCGGACGAGCGCGTCCTGCCTGGCGGGACGGCGTTCATCACCGACGTTGGCATGACGGGTCCGTACGACAGCGTGATCGGCGTGAAAAAGGAACTCGTGATCTCAAGATTTTTGAACAACATGCCCGCGCGTTTCGAAGCAGCTACCGGTGATGTTCGGCTGTGCGGAGTAGTGGTGGATTGCGACGAAGCCACGGGCCATGCCCGAAGCATTAAGCGAATAATGCTTACTTAATTCAATTGTGTTTACGGAACAAAAATGAGTGACACTCAGATTCAACCTGATCTTCTCAACAAAAAGAGCTTTCGCTGGATGGACGCGGATGCTTATCTATTCGACATTGACGGCACGCTCCTCGTTACCCGCGACTTGGTTCATTGGAACGCTCTCCATCAAGCCATGTTCGAAGCTTATGGAGTGGACACCACCATCGAAGGCATCGCTTATCACGGGAAAACCGACCTTGGGATATTGCGCGCAGCAATGGAACGCGTGGGAATTTCCGGCCTGACATTCGATATCAAGCTGCCACATGCACTCAGCGTCGTCTGTCGAGAAGTGGAAGCGCACAAGCAATGGATTCGACCCGAAGTCTGTCCCGCTATTCCCGAAGTCCTCGAAAGATTACGGAGTTCAGGAAAGCTTCTCGGTGTTGCTTCCGGAAACCTGGAATCCGTAGGCTGGCACAAAGTGCAAGCGGCGGGTCTCCGGGATTTTTTTAGCTTCGGATGTTTCATTGATCAAACCGAAATGCGTGCGGGGATATTCCGCCAAGCCGTAGAGGAAGCACGAAAAAGACTAGGCGAAAATGCGAGCGTCTGTTTTGTCGGGGATACACCCGAAGACGTGCGGGCTGCGCGCCAGGTGAATGCCACTATCGTCGCAGTGTGTACGGGAACCTTCCAGTCACATGAACTGAACTGCCACGAACCTGACTTATGTATAGGGTCATGCGCAGAGTTACTGGTCTAGGACCTTCATTCACTTAGAAGACTTTTGAGCTCTCGCCGATTTTGTACCGGCAGGTGAAGAGTCGCCGACTTCGCCAGCGCAATGTAGACATCGCTCGCTCCCAGAATTTTGTTCAAGACTCGCAAATGCTGTCTCACCGTTCCTATGTCGCCGCGCACGATTGGGCCGCTGAAAGCTTGCGCGGGACCGAGCACGGCATAGTTCGCCAATGTTTGCTTCACAATTGGCAGCATCTTCTTTCGCGCATCCGTTGCAGAGACTCCGGCGTGCTGGGCTACATTCTCTGCCGTGACTAGAAATGCCAAAAGCAACGGGGACAGAAACGTTCCCCAAGCGTGATAGGCGGCCTTGTTTTCTTTACGAACATTGAAAGCCTCGCCTCCGAGTTGTCGCACAATTCTCATGGCCTCGCGGACGGCCCGTGCGTCGCCTTCAATTCCAAATGGGATTCCTTTGAGACTAGGAACGGAGCCACTTACAAAGGTCATCAGTGGGTGAATGGACGCGACGGCTCCGCCTTGTTGACGGAGGACATCGAGTTCATCGCTGGTCAGAGCTCCGCTGGAATGAAACACCGCTTTGTAACGCCACGGTTTTTTCGCGGATCGCTTTTGAATTGTAAAAGGGCTTACACCAGCTATATCGCGAGCTACTCCGGAAATTTCGCTGTCCGGCACGCAGATCCAGATCACGTCTGCATCAAGGTGAGCCGTTTTCATGGTAACGGCCCGCGCACCCACCCTCTCTGCTAACCGGCGAGCCTGCCGTTTCGAAGCGGCTTTCCCTCGTGAAACGACCTCTGTTATTTTGTAATTAGCACGCGCAAGTTCGCGAACCAGAGCTGTCCCCAACCTTCCAGCTCCGATAATTGCGATTCTCTGCTTCACTGGCATAGCCGCAGCATAGCAGGGCTCTCGAATGACAGGACAATTCAGCATTCACGTATATTGAACCTATGCCCAATGCTCGATCGCAGTCCAAAGGCCGCTCGAATGCGTCCCGCTCAAAGAAAACTTCTTCGAAAAAGCCGTCAAGGTCCAAAGCTCGCCTGCTCTCCTCGCGAGTTGTGTATCGCGGTTCTGCGTTTTGGGTAAGCCTCGATGAAGTGTTAGAGCCTTCCGGCGTAAGAGTTCAACGCGACATTGTCCATCACACCGGCTCGGTCGTAATCCTTGCAGTCGACGAAAACGGATCAGAGCCTCGCATTCTTCTCGAACGCCAATACCGTCACGCCGCCCAGCAATACCTCTGGGAACTTCCCGCCGGCAGAATTGATAAGGGAGAGCACGAACTCCACGCAGCCAAACGTGAGTTGCTGGAGGAAACCGGCTACACTGCCTCTCGTTGGAAGAGGATTTTTAAGTTTTACGCCAGCCCGGGGTTTGTAGCTGAAACCATGTCCCTCTATCTCGCTCAAGGATTGACGGCCGGTGTCGCTCAGCCCGAAGACGATGAAGTGATCACTGTCCGCTTCTTTCCTCTTAAAGATGCCGTGAGCATGGTCGTGCGGAACGTTATCCGTGATGCTAAGACAATCTCTGGGGTTTTATGGTTAAGTCACGAACGTGACAAATAAAACCCGCTCTGGACGCTGCTTT
>JAOAPG010000089.1 GCA_025462785.1 Acidobacteriaceae bacterium | reverse complement strand
GAAGCAGGACGGGCAATTGTTTTATTGCGCGGATCAGAACCAGGCGATGCGGTCGATGCTGAATCTGAATTTGGATCGTCCGAGTACGCCAAAGAAATCCTTGGGGCAGTTTGGGGAGTCCCTCCGGGGCTCGAACTTGATCGCGAAGCTGCTCTGCAGAAAGCAGTTATCGAAATCATCAACTTGGGATTGATCGATTCGGCGCACGACTGCTCAGATGGCGGCATCGCTGTGACACTGGCTGAACCCGCATTTTCTAAGGGCATTGGATTCAACGTAAATTTGAGTTCGCAAGGACTTGCTCCCGAGTTCGTTCTTTTTGGAGAGGACGCCAGCCGTGTTGTAATCTCTTGCGACCCCGCTAACGTCTGGCGAATCAAACAAGTAGCAGAGAATTACGGCGTTTCCGCAGAGCAGATCGGCGAGACAGTTTCCGAACAAGCAGAAATTTCGATTGATGACGCGGTGATGGTGTCAGCGAAGGTTTCGGAGTTGCGAGATAGTTTTGAGGGCGCGATTGAGAGAGTGCTGAAGGCCGATCCGGAGTTGGTGGTTACATGAGAAGGTCCCCAAATAACGGCCGCAAAGTACGAGAAGAAGAGCAAGGTAGAACATAGCTAAGAGCCAGGAGCTAATAAGCGAAATGCTTCCATCTGACAAATTTCATGATGAGTGCGGGGTGGTCGCAATTTATTCGAACCCTGAAGCTGAGAAGCTTGCTTACCTCGGACTGCATGCTTTGCAGCATCGCGGGCAGGAGTCGGCCGGCATTGTCACGTCGAACGGCATGATGCTGAACATGCACAAGTCCATGGGACTGGTCGCCGACATTTTCCACGAAGGCGAGTTGAGCAAGTTGCGCGGCACTCTCGCGATCGGGCACACCCGTTATTCGACTGCCGGCGATTCCTCTTTGCTCAACGCCCAACCCATCATGGTTCAATCGAACAAAGGGATGATGGCGCTCGCACATAACGGCAACCTGGTGAATGCTCAAGAGATTCGCGCCAAGATGGAAGCCCAAGGGTCGATCTTTCAGACCAACAGCGATACTGAAGTGATCGTGCATTTGATCGCGCTCTCGAAAGAGCAGACGCTGCCCGAAGCAATGGCTGACGCTTTACGGCGGGTTGAAGGCGCATTTTCGCTGGTCATGATTAGTCCTGACCGGATTTTTGCGGCGCGTGATCCGCGCGGCTTTCGTCCGCTGGCGATGGGACGAATTCCAGCTCTGCCAGGAGAAAAGCAGGACACGATTGTGTTTGCGTCGGAAACTTGCGCTTTCGATTTGATTGGTGCAACTTTTGAGCGCGATGTGAAGCCGGGCGAATTGATTGTGGTCGGTCCGGAGGGCATCACTTCGCGTTTCTACGCGACTCCACTCGCCCAATCGAGTTGCATTTTCGAGCACGTTTATTTTTCGCGTCCCGATAGCCGTGTCTTCGGACGCCCCGTGCAGGAGAGCCGCGAAAATCTTGGCCGCCAACTCGCGCAAGAGTCTCCGGTGGACGCTGACATTGTTGTTCCGGTGCCAGATTCCGGTGTGACCGCCGCGATGGGATTTGCCGCGGAGAGCGGAATTCCACTGCGCTTCGGGCTGATTCGCAACCACTATGTCGGACGAACTTTCATCGAGCCCCGACAAACCGTGCGCGATTTTGGAGTGAAGCTTAAGTTAAATCCGGTGCGCAGCTTGCTTGAGGGCAAGCGCGTGGTGTTGATCGACGATTCAATTGTGCGCGGAACCACGAGCAAGAAGATCGTTCGCATGATCCGCCAGGCGGGCGCCAAAGAAGTGCATATGCGCATCTCTTGTCCGCCAACGATTTCGCCTTGCTTCTACGGCGTCGACACGCCTTCCAAGAAAGAACTCATTGGCGCGAACAAATCGATCGAAGAAATTCGCCAGTTCATCGGCGCGGATTCACTCGCGTATCTGTCGCTTCCAGGATTGAAGATGGCATGCGGGGATGGCGAGAAGACCACCTACTGCACGGCATGCTACACGGGAAAGTATCCAACGAACTGGGTAGATGTGGAAGAGATTCAGCCGGCCACGGCGAGCAATCTGTGAGTTCGGATACAAGACGCCCGCTAACGCTCCACCGTTCCGGTGGGAACACTCTGAACAGACAAGTGTAGCTTCCCATTATGGTTGACCCCTCCCAAGATCTCTTCGAGGGAGTGCACAGGAAGCCGGCCTCATGGCTTCGAGGATAGAACGCAGGAGACGCTGTTCTTTGAGATCGCGCGGCTCTTGCGGGATACAAAGCCCGCCGCGTTCGTGCTTGAGAATGTTAAGAATCTCTTAACCGATCACGATAGAGTCTGTGTTACGGAGCCATGTTATGCTTTCGCCTCGTTCCCTGTGGAGTAAAGTATGCCTCGCCATGACTGGACTCGCGAAGAGCTTATAGTTGCTTTTAATCTTTACTGTAAGATTCCGTTTGGTCGAATTCACATTCGCAATCCGCAGGTAATAGAACTAGCTAGGCTTATCGGCAGGACGCCTTCTGCGGTGTCATGGAAACTTGCCAATTTTGCTAGTTCTCGATGCCGCACTTCAGAAGCGCAAAATCGCTGGCGCTAGGCATGGTTCACAGGCCGATGTAGAAATCTGGAATGAATTTAATGGCAATTGGGAGGAGCTTTCGTTTGAAAGCGAACGTCTGCTGCAAAAAATGACCGGAGACGTCCCTTTGCCTGCGGAGGCTGTTCCGGGGTTTCCAGAAGGACGGACTCGGGAGTCGCGCGTTCGTGTTCGTGTGAATCAGAGCTTCTTTCGCGCAGCTGTTCTAGCTGCTTACGGCGCGCGCTGTTGTCTCACCGGGTTATCGGTGCCACAGTTGCTAAATGCCAGCCATATCGTGCCGTGGTCAGTGGACGTTAAGAATCGAACTAATCCGCGTAACGGTCTTTGTCTCAATGCGATTCATGATCGGGCATTTGATTGCGGTCTGCTCACAATTATGCCGGACCTGAAGTTGTCGCCCAAGTTGAAGGGGAAATCGGCCGATGTAGGTGTACATGACCTCTTATCGCGCTATGAAGGCGCATCAATTTCGCTCCCGCATCGATTTGCGCCCGATTCAGAATTTCTTCGTTACCTCATGAGAAAGTTTTCTTAAAGTCCTAGTACGAGGTGACTAATGGACATAGAGTTTAGATATTTGTATCGAGATGGCGGCAACTACAAGAAGTGGGGGAGTGTGGTCTTCGCGAATCCGGAGAAAGTGGCTGAGAACGTTGTTGGCGAAGCGATACTACGAGCCCTTTTGCCGCATGGCTTATTCATCTCCACGCAGATTCGCATGCCGGGTAACCGACCCGCTAAACCGTACCGTTGGCGAATTTGTCGAAGAGATTGCCGAGCAGGCGCGACGTGGCTGGCGGGAATTCGATCCTTACGATAGCGTAGGTAGCTTCAGCTGGTTTCTCGCATCGCTTGAACTGTGAGTCGAAGGATTCTTCCGCCTGATCATCACTCCAAGAACTGACATAAAGCTAGTCGAGCTTTGCTCGACCCGGACGGGCGAGGCGCCCGTCCCTACGCGAGTTGTGGCTGCTCGTTCCGATACCGAGCTCCCTACTGAATCAATCCCCCGTTCACTGGCTCCTCTTCTGGCGGGATTACTACTGCTGCCGCCACCCGGTCTCCTGGCTCTATGTTCAGCAGTCTCACTCCTTGCGCCGACCTTCCTGATTCGCGAATGAACTTCGACTCGATGCGGATGATCTTGCCGTATTGGCTGATCAGCATCACTTCGGAGTCGTCCGCGACCTGCGCGATGCCTACGACTTTGCCGTTACGCTCGGTGGTCTTGACGTTGATCACGCCTTTGCCGCCGCGGTTAGTTAGGCGGTAGTCGTCCGCCGGAGTGCGCTTGCCGTATCCGTTCTCGGTTACGGAGAGAATCAGCGAGCCCTTGATGATGACTTCTTCGGGCTCGCCTTCGATTTTTACCTTGGGAACCCC
>JAOAPG010000075.1 GCA_025462785.1 Acidobacteriaceae bacterium | reverse complement strand
ACCGCTCTGCCCGGCCCCAACGCCAAACGCATAATCGATGGCGATGATAAATATATCTCGCCGTCCTATACCCGCTCGTATCCGCTTGTAGCAAAGCTCGGGCGTGGCATCGTTGTCACTGACGTGGACGGAAATGAATTCTTCGATTTCTCTGCCGGGATTGCCGTGACTTCGACGGGGCATTGCCATCCGGATGTCGTTGCTGCAATTCAGAAGCAGGCCGGCGAGCTGATCCACATGTCGGGCACGGATTTCTATTACGAGGGCCTAGTCACTTTGGCCGAGCGACTTTCGAAGAACGCTCCCATGCCAGGCCCTCACAAGTTCTACTACGGCAACTCCGGAGCGGAAGCAGTTGAGTGCGCCCTGAAGCTTGCGCGCTACCACACCAAACGGCAGAACGTGATTGCGTTCTTCGGAGCGTTCCACGGACGCACCATGGGCGCGCTTTCCCTGACTGCCTCAAAGCCGCAGCAAAAGCGGCGTTTCGCTCCTTTGGTGCCGGGGGTTACTCACGTTCGATATCCCGATGTTTATCGCGGATGCTCCGGAGGTCCGCAGGACGCAGAGGCCTTCGCGCTGGGTTGCGCCCGCTTCATCGAAGAGAAACTGTTCAAGACGATACTTGCTCCCGAAGAAGTTGCAGCCATTTTCGTGGAGCCTGTACAGGGCGAAGGCGGATATGTAATCGCTCCCACAATCTTCATGCAGGAGCTCCGCCGCATTTGCGATAAGCATGGCATCCTTCTGGTCGCGGACGAAGTGCAGAGCGGTATGGGCCGCACTGGCAAATGGTGGGCAATCGAGCACACGGGTGTGCAGCCGGACATCGTTTGCAGCGCCAAGGGAATAGCCTCCGGCATGCCGCTGGGCGTGACCATGAGCAAAGCCGAGATCATGGATTGGACTCCAGGTTCGCACGCTTCCACCTTTGGCGGTAACCCGGTTTGCATCGCGGCAGCGCTGGCGACACTCGACGTCATCGAGAAAGAAAATCTGTTGCGAAATTCGACCGAAGTTGGAGCTCATATGCTGAAGCGCATGTCTGACTGGCCGAAGAAGCACAAGATCGTCGGAGACGTTCGCGGCCGCGGCCTCATGATCGGCGTCGAGATAGTCAAAGATCAGCAATCGCGGGAATATGCAGCAGCCGAGCGCGATCGCATCGTTGAACTGGCATTTGAACACGGCGTCCTGTTTTTGGGGTGCGGCCCGAGCACGGTTCGCATCTCGCCGGCGCTAGTGGTCACAAAAGACGAAGCGGACGTCGCCGTCGATGTTCTCAACGAATGCATTTCCATTGTCGCTAACAGCGCTTAATGAAATAGTTCTATGGACCGGACGGGCGTCCGCGCCCGTCTTTCGTTCTCAGGAGGGTTCATGTGGAGCGGGAACGTGGAATCTATTCACATTGCGCCTACAGCCAAGGCTCCAATGCGTGCCATCGATCAGGTCCAAGCTCTGCCCGGGATTGGACTCGAAGGCGATCGTTATGCGAAGCAGCAGGGGACCTTCTTCAAGCCTCTGCCGGATTTCGAGTTGACGCTGATTGAAGCGGAAGCTCTCGAAGCGCTGAATCGCGAATACGATGTGGCATTATCGCCGTCAGAAAGTCGCCGGAATGTGATCACGCGAGGAGTGGCGCTGAATCATCTTGTGGGAAAAGAATTCAAAATTGGCGAAGTGAAGATTCGAGGAATCCGGTTGTGCGAGCCCTGCAGCCATTTGGAAGCCCTTACGGGCCGTCCTCTCATTAAAGGATTACGTCATCGGGGCGGGTTGAGAGCGCAAATCTTGACCGAGGGGGCGATTCGCATTGGGCAAACAATACGCGAATGATTGAGAACTATCGTTACACGTCGGCCGCTCGGATATTAGACCTTATAAAAAGTGAAACCTAGAACAGCTTTCAATGTCCCGAGACTACTTGAATGACCGTTTCGTAGGGGATTGGGACACCAACACAACTTTGAATGGGAAAGTGCGTTCCGACAAATGACTTAAGGATTTCCCTATTCTTCAGCGGATTGTTACTGTACACCACATCTGCGTTTTGGACTCCACCTTGTTCACTAACTTGGAAGTACATTGCAATTGCAAGATCCTCAAACCCGAACATTGGAATGACATTACCAAGAGAAGGTCTTAGCTCGCCCTTGCTATCTGGTGCTTCACAAAACGGAAGGGTTTCTGAGTCCATTGGCGGAGTAAATTCATTTTCATCGAAAGACTGCGTTGCAATCAATTTGCCGACCTGAACTTCGATATCTTGTGAGTTCGTCGATCGAAAACTGAACTTGCGTGGAAACAGCTTCCCCTGAAAAGGTTGATAGTCGGAGAATTCATAATGTTCCAGGGCAGCGCTCAGACTACGGAGATCGTAGCCAGTTTCTAGCATAGCTGGTGCATAAGTTGAAGAGTCTACGCACAATTTACCTATTCCATAGCGTCCAAGCTCGATGCTTATACAAACGTCGGCAGCCCCGTTTATCTGCTCAGATTCTACCTTCCTGATTTTGGTATTTGGATCATCGAATCTCTTTATGGCAGGGTTATCCAATCTCATGCGATGAAAAAACTGCATCATTGTATCGAACTGCCAAACCAAGAATGGCACTGCTCGTGTACTTCGCTTTCGGTAAATTTTATTGCCAACTATCACTTCGGTTTCGGTGAAATTCGGAAATTTCATTACACGCCGAAAACGGTAGGGAGCGGCCCAAGCTACCGCGTACAATCCGTCGACGGATTTTGTATCTTGCTGGAGGTGAACATGCGCAAGCAACAGGAAAGGGCTGCTGCCGGCTGACTGAATATCGACGATCTTTGGCGTTCTCGCTAGGAGCTCTTTAGGGTTTATTTTAGTGAGATCGGAACCAAAGAGCTGAAGAGCAAACAAAAGCGTACACAAGAACACGGTCCCCAAAGCGGTGCTGATTCGAGAACTCGACATAGTGGGCTGGACGATAACATACGGCTTTTGTGCAAACAACCGAAATTTGAACCGAGGTCATGGTCGCCCAAAGTTCTACACGTGTGATCGTCGTCACAGTGCTTAGTTAGGGTTATCCTTACACTCTTCCCGTGCTCTCCGGCCGCTTCACCCACACGATCATTCGCACGCTCGACTGGTTAGCTTGCAAAACTCTTCCGGCGAAAGGCATCGCCAGTCATGTGCGAACCGGAAAACGGGGGGGAAGAAGATGCTTACTTCTATCTGCGCCGCCAGGGTTACCTGATGGTCGCCCGCAACTTCCGTTCGTCGCTTCGTCGCGGAGAAATTGATCTCATCGGTTGACAGAAAGACGTGCTGTGTTTCCTCGAAGTCAAAACGCGCACCACGCGAGACGTGAAGCCGGCCGAGGCCGCAGTGGACCGGGACAAACAGCGAGCGCTAGCCGCCGTTGCACGAGAATATCTTCGGTGCCTGTCATTTCCGTGTCAGTGGCGCTTCGATGTACTCACCGTGTATTATGAGCAGTCCAGCCAGCCTCTGTTCGAACTGTTCCAGAGTGCTTTTCCCGCCACGTAGGTCGCAATTCTGACTGCGCGGGGAGGGCTATGCGACGAATAGTGAGGTCCTTCTTTTTTGCCCGAGCTTAGAAAAGATCCGATCGTAGGCCGATGGGTCATCATCTCCACGGATCGCGCCAAACGTCCAACTGACTTTTTTCGCGAAGGGATAAAGATCAAGGGCGGCTTTTGCCCTTTTTGTTACGGAAACGAAAGCAAGACTCCACCCGAGATTCAGGCCTATCGCCCCAACCCGAATGGCGGGCCGTCTCCCCAAAAAGACACGCCAGGTTGGACGGTTCGCGTGGTGCCCAACAAATTTCCCGCGCTCGGAATTGAAGGGAATCTGAATCGCCAGGCTGAAGGCATGTTCGACAAAATGAATGGCATCGGAGCGCATGAGGTCATTATTGAAACGCCGGATCACACAGCCACTCTCGCCAGCTTGCCAGCAAAGCGAATCGAAGACGTGCTGTGGACGTTCCGCGACCGAATTCTCGATCTTAAAAAAGACCGGCGCTTCAAATACATTCTGGCTTTCAAGAATCACGGAGAAGCTGCAGGCGCTTCGCTCGAGCATTCGCACTCACAGCTGATTGCGTTGCCGATTCTTCCGATTTCTGCTGTCGAGGAGATTGAAGGAGCCAAGCATTACTACGATTACAAAGAGCGCTGCGTTTTCTGCGACATCATTCATCAGGAGACGGAAGCCGGCGTTCGAGTCGTTGCCGAAAATGAGCACTTCCTCACGTTAGCGCCTTACGCGCCGCGCTTTCCATTCGAGACGTGGATTTTACCCAAACAACACGAATCGGCTTTCGAGAATTCTCCTACTAATCTCTTCGAAAGTCTTGCGAAGGCGCTCAAGACGCTTCTGATGAAAGCTGACCGCGTGCTCGACAAAGCGCCTTACAACCTGGTGATTCACAGCTCACCGATCCAAGACCCGACGAATGATTATTATCATTGGCACCTCGAGTTCATGCCCAAGCTGACCAAGACCGCGGGATTCGAATGGGGAACGGGTTTTTACATTAATCCGACGCCGCCGGAAGAAGCAGCGAAGTTTTTGCGAGAAGCTAGCGTAGAAGAATCAACGTCGGCGATAGCGCGGTAAGCTGCAAAATTTACCCTTGTGTTCGGTCGAGAAATTCTTCGTGCCAGGCCATCTGGATCGCTTCCAGCTTGCCTTCGTTGGACTTTTTTGGATCGTCCTTGAAATCGGGCAAAGCGGTGACGTAATTATGTAAGTCAGTGAAACGGATATCGAGCGGATTGATCTCCGGATGGTTCTCGGAAAGAAGAATTCCAATGTCCTCTGCGTCACTCCACGTCAATTCTTTCGGCATGAGTGCTCCATAAAGCAGGCTCTAGGAATCAGGCTTCAGGCGATAGGCATTAATCCGCCGGTTGCTCAAAGCACAAGGTCCCCCATTCTAACGCCATCCAGAGAAAATCAGGCTTTTTCCGACTCTCCGTATTGTCTAAAGTTAATTCGCGGCTTGCCGCCGACTCACAACCTAGAGCCTAACGCCTGAAGCCTAAAGCCTGCTTTAATGTTCTTCTGAAACGTAATTACGATTCCACGCAGGCACTTCTACTACAACTCTTCCAGGCTTGGTTATCACCGCCTGGCAACCCAGCCGCGAGTTTAACTGGAGATCCGCGGCCATGTCGAGTCGATCGGCTTCATCGTCGTCCATCTCGGAAAGATTCTCCGCGCCTTCCTTCACCCAAATATGGCAAGTAGTGCAAGCGCAATTTCCTCCACAAGCGTGATCGAGCCGGATTCCATTGTTCAACGCGACATCGAGAAGCGATTGTTCTTTGCCGTGATCCTTGTAAGGCAGCTTGCCATTTTCGAACTGGACGGTTTTTGCGTCGGGAAGGAACGTGACCTCAACTGTGTTCTCGCCTGTCTCCATCGTCGCGGTTCCACTTCCTTTAGTCTCTTCTGCCATGATCGCTCCTGTGATTCTTCTTTGCAGGTTTTCCTGAAGCCCGAAGCCTAACGCCTGCAGCCTGCCTTATTTAAATTCTGCTCTGGCGACTGGATGCGCGCTGTTCGGCCCTTCGCCCAAATCCGTTTGATCCATCGATTGACCTTTCAACGCGGTGGTCACGGCGCTGTCCATCATAAGTTCGGCAAGACGTGTTGTGCCTTGATTCAGTGAGTCAATGGCTTGCCGGATCGCCTGATAGTCGTCTTGTCCTTTGACTTCATTTAGCGCTTGCACCTGGTTCGCGATCTGCTGCTTCTCCTCGCTTGTAAGCTGATCCCATGCCGGACTAGTTCTGCCTTTTTCGAGCGCTGCAAGAATTGTCTCTGCCTCATTGCGCGCTTCGACAATCTGCCGTTGGCGAAAATCTT
>JAOAPG010000449.1 GCA_025462785.1 Acidobacteriaceae bacterium | reverse complement strand
GCCGTAGGCGGTGCTCGGCGCGTAGCTTGGGATCGACGATGTGGAACGCCTTCTCGCCCCGCTCGAAACCGTCTTTGATGAATGGAAGCAGCACCCGGTATTCTTCGTCGGGGTTATGAAAAAAGGCGCAGACGTGACGCTGCGCGTCCAGCACCGAGCCTGCGAGCCGAATGGGTTGGCTGGCCTCACTCGGCGTTCCTCCACTGGAGTTCACACGATCATGAGTGGGATCCATCGGTTCCTCCTTCGACAAGCGGCCGCAACGGTCCAGCCGCTCGCGGCATGGAAAGAATCGCCTGAAACCGTTGCCCGCACCCAGCGCCCCCAACACCCCGCCAACAGCGCATCATGCGACTCGCCTGCCGTGGTTACCAAAAGAGATTTTACGCTCATTGCCCACCCGTCAGGCGCCGCCCCGCTCTTGGCAAAGGCAGTGTCACAGCTCGTTGAACTGTCATCCCTGAAAGGCGAGAAACCGCAGTCGTCGGTGGTACCGAGTTGCTCGATTGGAATGTACTCGGACGCTTCAAGTACACGGTCCCGCACTTCTTCCGGGGTCTCAACGTGGGGATCAACTCCAATTTATTCTTCGCGCTGAGGGAAACAAGGTTATTACGTCTAACGAGCGCCTCGTGGCACAGCTACGGAGAGTTCTCGATGTGCGGCAGTCCGCCGAACGGCGTAAAGTAGGACGACTCATTCAAGAAATCAAAACACTAGCTCACCGCACCCGAGATTTACCCGTCCCGATCGAATTGATTGAAGTAGACACGAAGATCCATGTCTCGTCGATTATGTCGAAAGCCCCCTGGGCACCTCCAACGAGTATTGAATTTGGTGAAGGTCTTAAAGTGAGCAAGGGGCAGATTATCGAGAAACCCTCGCGGCCTTTCTGCGTCTGCATCCCGTTGACTTCGAGCGCTTGCGCCAGAACATCCGCGATTGCCTTCAAACGCGCGTGCAAATATCGCTGCCAGAATTGCTCGTGCTTTGCCCCCCGCGTAATGGCGTTCTTGAATTACTCGCGTACCTGCTTATCGCGGATTCGGATGGCCCCCCACGCGGTGTTCGAATCTCTTGACTTGATCACACTTCCCGGCGGAACACGTTTCTTTCAGGTACCTCAAATTATCTTTTCCAACACATGAATCCAAGTGCGCCCAAATCTTTACCTTCTGCTGCCGTTAAGATCCGGCTACTGCAAGACGCAGTTTACGCGGAAGATACCGGCATATTTATACGGTCGGTTTGCATATGACTTCTATGCGGTGCTCCAGTTTCTTTGTCTCACAGCAATTGAAATGGCATTGAAGAAACGTTTTCCAGCCTCCCATGTCGGGGTCTTCACTGCTTACTGAAGGAAGCTGCTCGGCAGAAATCGATTAAAAGGAAGAGCTTCAGCCACATACGAGACAGGCGAGAAATTCAAGCTGAGTACCTTCATCGCGACCGAAAATTCCTGAAACTTTCTCGCTCCGCGATCCCAAAGACGGACCGTGCAGCCGTTTTGGCGACAGAGATACTTTGGTCGGGATGCTTTTGGTTATCCAGGCATCAATACAATCGCGACGCCGGCTGGCTACGAATACGAGGAATCCGATCCTATCGGGCTCTGTCCAAGAGATCGAACTCGCCAAACAACCTAGATCGTGGGCAATACACCTCGCCTTTGGCGGCGCTAATTCTTAACCTCTACCCCGCACAGTATGACTGAAATCCAGAATTGATGATCCTACATAGCTCTTGCGTTGAAGCCATAAGTTTTGTACCGTTTTTGTACCGCCGATTCGGCACTTGGGCCTCTTTGGCCCGTCGTGCTTTTTGGAGAATCAATAACTTACATGCTTTCAACACTGCTGCAACGTTCGATCCCGACTAGCTCCACCAAATTCTGACTCAATGTTTTCAATAGTTTCATCTGAGTCGCATTTGGTTTGTACAATTTTTGTACAACCGAGAGTTTTCAGCCGGAACAGCATCTCTCCTAAAAGGAGCGAAAAAGATGCTGTCCGTCTACACCCGCCACTCCCAGAAATGCCCGCACCGGGGCGACATCGCATGGCGACGATGCCGCTGCCCCAAGTGGATTCAGGGCACTCCCAGCGAAGATCACAAATTCCTTCGCACCAGCGCACAGACGCGCACCTGGGAGCAGGCAGAAGCCAAAGCCCGACAGCTTGAAGAAGCGGCGCGGCCCGGCGCACGGAAACCCGCGCCAGCCGTCTCAATTACGGAAGCGGTTGCCGCCTACCGGGCCGACGAAGCAGGCCGCTGTTTGGCGAAGTCAACCACGAACAAAGCAAGACTCTCTTTCAAGTTCACCTGCTGGCGTGGGCAAAGGACGTGGGCCTCACGCTGCTGAGAGAACTCACCACTCCAAATCTGGTTAAGTTTCGTGCAATGGGGCAATGGCCCGAATACCACCCTCCGCAAACATGAACGCCTGATCGGCTTTTTTGAGTTCTGCATCGGCAACGATTGGCTCGACAAAGATCCAGCCCTCAAAATGAAGAAGGCTGAAGAGAAGCGCGTTCCCACCGACTATTTCACGCGAGAGGAGTTTCACCGCATCGTGGATGCGACGGCCGCGATTGCTTGTTCTGCAGTGAGACCTGCGCGTTCTAGCTCTAAAAGACTATAGCTCGCGATATAGGGATTTCGCGCCCGAGGGTAGCTTGCGGCGCGAGCCTGACTCGGGTGCTAGCGAACCAGCGATCACGCCATTTCTTCACGCGGAGAACTCCGTCAGGGCGGTGCGAACAAGTTTCTTCACCAGTCCCAGTTTGTATTCGTTATGTCTTTCGCAAAGAACTCCGGTCCACCGTGCTGCCCGCAATTATTGCTGCGCTACAGATCAAGAAAAAGCCGGCATCGGTACTCGCATTCCGCGGGAAAGCCGCAGGATGACGGAGAATTCGCCTCTGGTCCAGAGGCATAAAGGTTCAGTTAAGGTCAATTGACCGATGCACTACTCGCGCACGCTCTCATTTGCTATCTGAATCGCGGACTCAATCTGCCTGATTTCGTCGTCGCTTAATTCCGCAAACTGCTGGCGCTTACCTTTTGAGAGTTTGCCATTGTTCTGATGGATAAGCCTTACCAGCAGTGAGGCGCGTTGATTCGGCATGTCCGCAATCTCCATGACAGACCTAAGCGCACTATCAAAGAACTTGAGGAATCCGATTTCCGTTTTCAGGTCTCGCGTGATCGTGTCCTCAATGCAATCGAACAGATATTCCGCCTGAACGGTAGCGTCAAAATAGCGATACAGATCGGCGGTATCGTTCAAGACCGTCATGCGCCGCTCTGGGTCCATTTTGTAGTCGATGAACGGTTGGATAGCGTCGGAGAATGCCGCAAGAACCCGGTCGTATGCAGCCATGTCCCGGAGCATTGCCGCCGAAATCGGAAAGAGCACTCCTTTGGGTGTGAAATTCATTTTGGAAAGAACGTTATGCACGAGGAAGCGGTGAATGCGTCCGTTTCCGTCAGCAAAGGGATGCACAAAGACAAACCCGAACCCTCCGGCAGCAGCAAGACATACGGGATGAACACCGCTGTCCGCCTCCAACAGACGGCCCATCAGTTCCATCCAGCCAGCCATCAGAGAGGAGACATCCTGTGGCCGTGGACAGACAAAATGAACGTCCTGGGAATAGTCGGGCAAGGTTTCACCGACATAGACCTGGATATCTCGCCAATCTTTCTGCGCGTATCGCGGATCGACGATGATGTTTTGTAACTCAAGGAATGATTGTTTGTTTGTCGGATCGAACTTGTCCGCGCGCATCAGCGCGCTCACAAATCGTTCGGTGCGGTCTTTGCTTGGGGCTTCGCCCTCGATGGCAAACGATGACTTGGTCTCCTTCGTGAAAAGGTAGTGGATCGCTCTTTTTAGGACCGCCGGTTCAACTCCTGAAACCAGGGCTTGCGCCCTTTCGGTCAGATTTTTCTTGAGATCGGCATTTAGCTTTTCTGTCCGCCGAATCAACGGGCAGTACGCCGGGTTCCCAAGAAGGTTGTCAAAAACACGTTGCCGCCGGATGCGCTTGGCGGGTCCGACGAGATGCAAATCTTGATCGAGCAGATCTATGTACGGGCCAGAGGTG
Source organism: Acidobacteriaceae bacterium (assembly GCA_025462785.1). Classification (GTDB taxonomy): domain Bacteria; phylum Acidobacteriota; class Terriglobia; order Terriglobales; family Acidobacteriaceae; genus JAOAPG01. Next base: position 3,039 of record JAOAPG010000449.1, on the reverse strand, counting down.
AGGTCCGCCACATCGAGAGTGGCCGCGGTGAGCATCTCGTACAGGTACCATGCGCGGCGGGCGAAAATCCCGTTGGGCTCACTTTGTATCCAGCGTTCCACATCCGTCTTAGGGATGCGTGCAAAGACGTTCTTGTAAACACCCAAATCAAGCGGCTCGTACTTCAAGGCAAAGCGGAGCTGTCCAACGATCCCTTCGGCCGGTTGATACGATCGGGGATATTGTTCGAGGATTTCGGTGTGCGTGATCTTGGTCTTGCGTGTGCCACTAGCCAATTCCGACCGAACCACGGGTCGAGGAACTTTCAGGTCGAGTTGCTGGATTACGGCGTGCAATCCTATGGGAATAGCCTGTTTTTCGCTGCCAGTCATAATATTCATCCCAAAGCTTTGGAAAAGACTCCAAATTGGCTTTCAATCTAGATAAATCTTCCAATGGCCTTGCCATAAAATACTACAAAATCGTCCCAGTTGCTATTAAAACGTTCCAATTGAAGCACATGTGTAAAAATACATACCAGAATGTCAATTTTGATGGCTTTTGCAACAAAAGGCCGCATTTTGAAGCGGTTTTCGACCAGGATGAGTGAATTTCGACTTGGAGGCGCGCTAGGCTAGGAAACCGGAATGGAATCGCGGCGCGGCAGAGACTCGGATCGGCAGACAACTTCCTTGCGGCCGTTCTCCCGGGATAGCTGCACCACAATGTCGATTGCGGATCGTACCTCTTCTTCCGCATCTCGTATGGTCATCTGCCCTGCAGCACGCACCGCCAGCACCGCGATTCGACGCAGGGCGCCCTCGGCGCTGCTGGCATGAATCGTTGTCAGTGTGCCTTCATGTCCGGTGTTCATGGCGTCGAGCAGTGTCCGTGCCTCCGGACCGCGAATCTCTCCTAGGATGATCCGGTCAGGGCGATGGCGCAGCGCTGCTTTCAGGAGCGTGTCGAAGGAAATTTCCTGCTTGTGGGTGTTCGACTGCGATTCAGAAGAGACAACATGCGGTTTCCGGAGCTGTATTTCGGCGGTGTCTGTCAAGAAGATCCTTTCTGCATGGTGTATTTCACCGGCGAGAGCGTTCAGCAGCGTAGTCTTGCCCGTTCCCGTAGCGCCGGAGATGAGGACGTTCCTACGTTCTCTCACCGCTTCGAGTAGTGTCTGCGCCATTTCTGGTTGCAGCGTTCCCATCATGGCAAGGTCATCAAGCGTGAAATTCCTGCAACCGAATTTGCAGATGTTGACGAGGGGGCCAACAACGGGTGGGATCATGGCCGACAACCGACTGCCATCGGGAAGACGAACAGCGAGAATCGGGTGGTCGGCATCGAGCTGCTTACCGAATTTGTTGGCGATCACTCCGTTTCATCGAACTCTCCTCATGACCCTCTACGCCACCGGTGTGCAGAACGCGGAGTTGACGCGCCTAAAGATCAGCGACGTCGATAGCCAACGAATGGTGATTCACGTCCAAGGCGGCAAGGGTCGCCAAGGCCGTGACCTGATGCTCAGTCCGATCCTGCTCGACGAACTCCGCGCACACTGGCGGCGTTTGCAGAAAAAATCCAGCATCTGGCTGTTTCCCGGCAATCGCTGGCACAACGGCGATCAGCCCATCGATACCAAGACCCCGCGCCACGCCTGCCAGTACGCCGCCCGGGCCAGAGCTTCACGATAACGTGAGGCATATTCATTCCTCCGATTCTCTAACTGATTGTCGCCGGATTTATTTGCGGTATTGCTGGTCGCTGACCTTTTCCATCCAGTCAACCACCTTGCCGTCCTTCTTTTCTTGAATGGCAATGTGCGTCATCGCCGTTGTCGGTGCAGCCCCGTGCCAGTGCTTCTCGCCAGGCGAGAACCAAACCACATCACCGGGCCGGATCTCCTCGATAGGTCCGCCTTCGCGCTGAACCCAGCCGCAGCCCCCAGTGACGATGAGAGTCTGACCGAGCGGATGTGTGTGCCATGCAGTCCGCGCGCCAGGCTCGAATGTTACGCTGGCGCCCTGAACGAGTGCCGGATCAGGTGCTTGAAAAAGCGGATCGATCCGTACAGTGCCAGTGAACCAGTCGGAGGGTCCTTTGGCGGAAGGTTGAGTGCCAACTCTCTTAATTTCCATATTTGTTTTTTCTCACTTCTTCTTCCGTTCGCCGCTCCGAGGTTTTCTTCAAGGCGATGCAGCTTGGTTGTGCCCGGAATCGGAACGATCCACGGCTTCTTTGCAAGCAGCCAAGCAAGCGCAAGCTGAGCAGGTGTCGTCTTCTTCTGTTCCGCGAATTTGCCGAGCAGATCAACCAACGCCTGGTTCGCCTTACGGTTCTCGGGGTTAAAGCGTGGGACGGTGTTGCGGAAATCCGTGTTATCGAACTTCGTATCTTCGTTGATCTTGCCCGTGAGAAAACCCTTACCGATCCCGACTAGCTCCACCAATTCAGACCGTCCAACTCTGAATTGCGGGCGCATTTAAAGGCAGCCTCGCACTATCTGATGCAATAGTTAACGATCCGCGAGCCTGATCGTCCTGCCGGTCCTTGCCGACTCTCGTGCGGCATCGAGAATACGCATCACGGTGACATTCGTATCGAGAGCCGAAAGTCCGATGGGCTGGATCTCTCCTCCGACGACGGCGATCAAGTAAGAGATGGGATCGTTATACGGCGTCGTCAGCGGCGGAGCAAACTGCTGCTGTTCGTGATTGTCTCCGCTTCGACGCACGCGGATGTCGTCTCGTCGCACTGTGATCGCCTCCCCGGTCGCTCCGTATACTTCCATGTCTTTGCGGTCGAAAGGCCAATTCCATGAGGCTTGCAGAATGGCCTGCGCTTTTGGATAGGTGAGAACGATTGTCGCTTCAACATCGACGTGCGGATAAATCTCAGGCTTGATTTGTTGGGTGACCGCAGTGACGGTGGTCGGGGCTTCCCCATTCATCAGCCAGGTCATGAGGTCCGCGCCGTAACAGCCGAAATCGAACAGCGCTCCCGCACCGTTGCGTGCCGGATCGGTCAGCCACGCGAAGAATTCAGGTGGGACACCGATCT
>JAOAPG010000438.1 GCA_025462785.1 Acidobacteriaceae bacterium | reverse complement strand
GAGCAACAAACTGCAGACGTTCATCCATTACCGAACACTCCTTCCAAGGCATTCACCCCTCCCCAAAGGGAAAAAGTGTAACCTATGTGTCCGGTACGATCTGTTACCTTTGTCTCGGGTCGCTCATTATGAAAGCAGCCACTCGTCAGAACATTTCGGATTTCGTAATAAATTTCAATCGAATTTTCCTCGGCCATTCTGGACTGCTACTGTGAGCGAAAGGGAATCTGTTGCAAGGATAAAAATGCCGAATCCATCACAGGTTTTGGGGATTTTTCTGTTGCGTGCTTCATCCGGGGCTCTGTTACAGCACGTTCGCATGTGTCAACAATTGCGGGCGCTCAAAGAACAACTAACGCTTGGTAGCCAGATCAATGCGGAAGCGGACAGGCATTGGAACAATTTCAGTATCGCTCATAGAGAGAAGCATCCGATAGGATTCAACAATTCGGACAATTTATCTGGATCAACCGAGGGAGCAGCCTAGAACGTTGCTTCTGAACGACGCCATCTTCCACGATTTCGCGACCCGGCCGCTCACAACTCTCACTGAATTGCTGCGAAAATGACTACCCTTCAGGCCACCCGCGGCTTGGCTACCGCCCTTACTGCCGCCGAATCAGGTGGACGAACTATCAATGGGATGACCGCACTGACGAGCATCACGATCGATATGATGGTGAGTGCCTCGGAATAATGGCCGGTGCTCTGCCGAATACGGGCAATTAACGTCGGCCCCACAAGCCCCGCAAATCCCCAGGCAGTCAGCATGAGGCCATACACGGAACCTACATTTTCCGGTCCGAAATAGTCGGCGGCGAAGGCAGGCATTGTTCCAAATCCTCCTCCATAACAAAGAAGAATCACGAACGCCAAAGTTGCGAAAGCTGGGAAGCTGTTGACCCTGGGCAAAATCCAGAAGACCACCGCTTGTATCAAGAACATAGCTAGAAACACCCATCGCCTCCCGATAAGATCGGAAAGCCAAGCCCACAGAAAGCGTCCGAGGCCGTTAGCAATCGAGATGATGCCTACCAGCCCTGCCGCAGTCGCAGCGTTTACTTTAGTGATCTCTTGAGCCATTGGTGCGGCTTGAGAAATGATAGAAATCCCAGCGCAAGTGTTCAGGAACAAGAGCGCCCACAAGCCATACCATTGCCAAGTTCGGAGCGCCTCAGAAAGCGTGTAGGGTCTGGTAGAGCGCTGTTTTTGTTCGGCCGCGGTTGGTTTCCATCCAGGTGGGGTGTAGCCCGGCGGCGGATCTTTCATAAAGAGGGCAGAGCCAGTGACTGCGATAAGGTATGCAATGCCAAGTATCGCGAATGTCTTTAGTACGCCTACGCTCGCAATGAGACGGCTGGCAAGCGGAGCGGTGATCAGAGCTCCGGCCCCAAATCCAGCGACCGCAATTCCAGTAATCATTCCCCGTTTATCAGGAAACCACTTCACCAGCGTGGCCACCGGCACGATGTAACCCAGGCCCAGGCCGATTCCGCCCAAGATTCCATAGGAGAAATAGAGCGACCATAAGTTTCCAGCCGAGAAGCTGGCGAGAAACACTCCTCCTCCGTATAAAATGCCGGCCACTATTGCCACCGTACGAGGGCCGGACTTTCTCATCCAGAGTCCACCGACAAAGGAGGCGAATCCGAGCGTAAGAATGGCGAGCGTGAAGGTGAATGTGACCTGCGAGATTGTCCAGCCGAACGTTTTCGTGAGCGGGATCCGAAATACGCTCCAGGCGTAGACTGCGCCTAACGCGATTTGCATCACCACGCCAGCAATGGCAATACCCCAGCGATTGGGTACATTGCTGCTAATTGGAATGGGGCGACTTGCCATAACTTCTCCCTCCTGGATCTCGAAAGCTCACAGATGAGTTGAGCCTTACGATGCGGAGCCTGAGGAGGCCGTTGGAACTATGCGCCTTCCCGAGACCGGTTCCCCAGCCTAGTCTTTCTTACCCAAATGGATGCAGATCTCGCCAAATCGGTTCCGTGTTGAATTTGCGGGGGAACCGGAGAGGCTTAATTGTTAAGAGGGTCTTGGGAGGTGGTTACCCTCGTTGAATCAACCACTTCGGATAAACAAAAGGCAGCTGCCGTTTCCAATTGACGACTTTGTAGCTGAATGACATACTCTCTTTGGCGTTTGCCGGATCGTAGTCCCCCTCGTCGGCAATCTCTGTGAGAATCTCCCCTTCAACCATTACAGCTACGGAATTCGTGTTTTTGGGAGGAGATCCCGGCATGGGAGTGCAAGGACAAATCACTCGTTTTAACGAAAGAAATGCAAATACGTTTGCCGCCCAATCGCCGGCAGCGGCGACGCTTCCATCACGAGCCCTGTTACTGGTGGCCTCGCTCGCGGTGATTTGCTTTTTTTTGATTTGGTCGTCACCTGCTGAAGGACAAGTCAGTGTACTAACCCAACACAACGACATCGCTCGCACGGGCCAGAACATCAACGAGACTGTTCTCACTCCCGCGAACGTCAACTCCACTCGCTTTGGGAAGCTGTTTGTGCAGAACGTAGATGGATCCATCATCGGCCAGCCGCTTTATTTGCCTAATGTGGTGATTCCAGGCCAGCCTTCTCCGCACAACATAGTGTTTGTAGCCACCCAGCACGATGGGGTTTACGCATTCGACGCTGACACCAATCAGCCACCTTTGTGGAACGTAAGTTTCATTGAACCCGAGGTCACGAGTGTGCCGATTTCGAGCTATGGTTGTACGGGTACCGGCTTCACAGAAGTCGGCATTATGGGTACACCCGTTATAGATCCCACCAGCGGAACTCTTTACCTGGTTTCGAAGACTCTGGAATATGGTGAACATGTCTTCCGCTTGCATGCTCTCGATGTAACCACGGGCATGGAGAAGTTTGGCGGTCCGATGGAGATTAGCGCATCGGTGCCAAACCTCAAGGGAACTCTGAACTTCAATGCCACTGTAGAAATGCAGCGTCCCGCATTATTGCTCGAAAACGGAGCGATATACATCGGCTTTGGGGGTAACGGTTGCGACCAATACGCCTATCAAGGGTGGCTGCTTGCCTACGACGCGCAGACCTTACAGCAACTTGCCGCCTATACAGTGGAGCCGAATGGCAGGCGGGGGGCAATCTGGCAATCGGGAGCCGGCCCTGCCGCTGATGCTGCCGGAAATATTTACCTCGCAACTGCGAATGGAACCTTCGATGCGAATATCGGAGGCTCTGATTACGGAGATAGCTTCGTAAAACTAAATCTGCAAAATGGCGGCCTCGGTGTGCTGGATTATTTCACGCCTTTCGATCAGACCTATCTGGCCGCTCAAGACCTAGATCTTGGCGCTGGCGGTGTGCTGTTGTTGCCTGACCAGCCGGGCGTTCATGCTCACGAACTCATTAGTGGAGGAAAAGAAGGTACTGTTTACGTCGTCGATCGGGACCACATGGGACATTTTCATTCTGGCGATGATAATCAAATCGTGCAGGTATTTCCGCAGGCTTTTGCTGGTGAACTGACCAGCGTCCCGACCTATTGGAATCACAATCTGTACATCGGCGCAACCGGCGATTTTATAAAGATGTTTTCGCTTTTCGGTGGCCAGTTGTTTGCTCAGCCAGTGTCGCAAACACCGATAATCTTCAATAGCGGTGGTCCCGGTACCGTTTCAGTCTCGGCGAACGGAAGCTCTAATGGCATTCTTTGGGCGATCCTTCACGGGATTGGAACGTTGTACGCTTACGATGCCACAAATCTTTCTCACCAGCTTTATAGCTCGACCCAAGCTCCGGGCTTGCGTGACAAACTGCCTGCGCTGGGACACTTTGTTACGCCTACCGTTGCCAATGGAAGAGTGTATGTAGGAGGGCGGACCCAACTCGCCGTTTATGGACTCATGCCCGCCCTCTTACCGACATCCGGGGACAATCAAACGGTGCCGGACGGCACAACTCTGCCGATTCCTTTGACCATTCAAGCGAACGATTCCTATGAAAGTAGTCCGGAATCGGGCGTCTCTATTACTTGTAAAGATGGCGGCGTCGGCGGCACATTTAGCCAGGCTGTGATGGTCACCGATAGTTCGGGCATGGCCAATACTATCTACACGCTGCCTAAGAAAGTAAGGACGATAACAATTACTTGTACGAGCCCAGGTTTTGTATCCGGACGGTTCACAGAAAATTCCGTCCCTGGTGCTCCGGCAACTGTGCGGATTGTGTCTGGGAATGCGCAAACCGCCCCAGTGCAATCAGCATTACCTTTGCCTCTTGTGGTTTTGGCTGTGGATGTAAACAGCATCCCGGTGCCGGGGACCACTGTAACGTTTAGCGACGCAGGCGCAGGTGGAACCTTTTACAGCAGCACAGTCATCACCGATGCTAACGGGAAGGCAAGTACCTCTTATGTGACGTCGAGCAAAGCAGCGAGAATTAAAATCACCGCAGCTGCTTCCGGCGCGAAGTCGGCAATTTTCACCGAGACCGTCACTTCTCCCTAATCGTGGAGAAATTCGTCGCAAGCTGTGGACGGGCCTTAAGCAGATTTCGAAGAACGTCCCTTGGATGTACTTCGCGAAGGCCCTTTTTTGCCCGAGCTACTCCTTGCTGTCGTCCTGGTGTTTGCTGAACGTCCGGTCTTTTTTGCGGTACTGCGAGCCGAACTGCGCGTGCTCGCCTTTGTTGCGCGGCCTGAAGCACTCGCCCGCCTAGTCGTCGTATTCGACGCGCGCCGGGCACTCTTCTTGGTGCTCTGCCGAGAGCTCGTGGAACGAGTGCTAGCTCGTCCTGCACTGCTGGTCGATTGTCTAGCTTGTCCACGCTGCTTACCAGCTCCCTTATTTCTGCTTCTACTCTCAAGCTCTTCCAAAGTTTCGCGGCTAACGAGTTTATTGAAGTTGCTCTTTTTTCCAGTGGCTGTTTCCTCTTGCACAATCAAAGCCAAGTTGCGCCTGTCAAACTCCTTGAACCAGTCGTCCCAGCTGATCTCTTCCAACGACTCGTCATGGCTTTCGCTGTAATCCGGAAACATCAAACGTATGATTCCGACATCGCCGTTGCCGCCAGTTCCACGAACGCGAGCGGGCTTCGCGTCGCGTTCTTGTGCCCATTGCAGAATCACCTCATGATCGGTCAACACTCTTTCTTTCGCCGCACTCTTCGCCATCACATCATCTCCTTATTGCAAATCATGACTGAAAATTATGATGCGGCAGGATATATGCAGGTTGGAGTTCCGTGCGGTGCAGCACTGCTATTCCGGCTCACGTTACACGCCGCTGACCAGCTGTTGCAGTTTCGGAGATTCATCGCCGAGCCACTCAGGATCGTAGGGGCCTGGAAGTGTCTTCCGAAGACGACCCTATTGCAGGCGGATTGTTATCGCATCATTTCCTGACCGAAGATCCTTGCCGTAGGCGAACGCTACGCCCATCCCGAACACCTTTACCTTCACTTGGGCGCCGATATCCCAAAGCCACTTGTGTGATCCCAAGCCCGGAGAGGCATCCGTGATCTTCCCTGTATCTACGAAAGGGCCGACCTTCACTGCAAAAGGAGCGAATGCATAGGCATTCTTATCTAGCTCCCAATTGGACAAGAAATAATTACTGCCTAGCGGTGCGCTACCTTTTCTTCCGTCGCGAGTTGCAATGTGCGCCCGCATGAGGAGATCGGCATCGCCGAGAACTCCCATGTTGTAGAGCTCATCGAATGGGATCGTGCCCCAGGTCTTTCCCGCCCGGACCTGTTCTTGAAATTCGTAATCGTCCCCTTCGGCTTTTGGGAACCAATGCAGACGAGTGCAGCCTTGCAGCTTTTCGAACGTGTGATACGGACTTGACCAGATGCGTCCCAATTGCGTCGACGCTCCGCCTTCGATAGTCAACCTTCTCTCCGGAATTCGCCAGATGTCTGTGTCCACTCGTGTTATCTGTTTTAGCTGGTATCCGGTCGCTAACAGATTTGGACTGAGCGATGTTCCTGGAAACACGTTGCGAAAGTTGCGATGGGAGAATTCAGCGGCTGCCGACCACTGCCAACGACCGCTCGCGATGGTGACTAAATTGGCGGAGGCTGCTCGCCTCCGAAGGTTAAGGCTTCCAAGCAGCGGTGCACGCCCGGTGAACGAGTTGCGAATGTTCCAGTTTTCGTCACACAAATCTGCCAAAAGATGGTAACGGTATCGCGGGTTAGCCCCAAATGGCCCTGACCATTCGGCGTTCACCCGCCGCTTCTGGGCGTCCCAACGATAAAACCCTAGAACGTTGATATCGCGGCGCCACAAATTAAAGAACTGCGGGTAGACACTCTGTGCGGGCAATCCCCGAAAAACACCAAAAATGCACTCCCATTTGCCACCACAACCATTTCTTTCGCGATTACGGAAAATTAGGTCGAAGTTTCCACTGTCGTTATTCTGGGCTTGTAGATCGAACTGGAAGCTGGGGAAAATTCCGAGTTTGCGGACTCGCGCCACGGAAGTCAGCAGTTGTGAGAGTCTCAACGTGCTTGCAGGAGAGAATGCGAACGCATGATCGAGCAGTGCGGGATTAAGTCGCGGCTCAGGTTCGGAAAATACTTGCCCAATTTGCGGTTTCCCTATTCGGTTCCAATGCTTCAAGGCAGCTTCGAGGTTTCCCTGTAGAAAGTAAATGGTTCCAAGAAAATCCAGAGTGTAGGAGTCGGCGGGATCCAGCTTCAGAGCACGGTGCAGAAATCGCGACGCCTCCGCATAGTGCTTCTGCTTAAATGCGGTGCCGGCAAGTTCCTGAGGGAACCGCTTATCACTCGGGCTTATGTGTGCTCCAGTTAAGAAGACTTTTTGCGCATCATTCCAGCGTCCGAGACGTGCCAAGGCGGTCCCCAGGTAAAAATCCACATCTGCAGAGTTCGCAATGTCTGTGCCTGCTAGGTTCACTACTTCTTGCCAGCGCTGCTGTGAGGAGAGTTGCTTGACTTGGTCAAGAATTTCGGAGTCGGGTCGAGTTTCGGACCAAGCGCAGACGCTCAAGAAAAGTAAACAGATGAACAGAGCTGGAATGTTGTTCAGCGGGAATCCGCTTGCGGGACAGCCAGCAGAGTCCATTTTTCGGTTGCGTTCCATTCGTGCTCGAAGCTGGATCGATCTTGTTTCAGCAGCTTGCGCTGCGCAGGATCGTTAATCAGTACAAGCTGTTGAGCGGCGTTAATACCCGCTACCACGACGTAGTGTAATGAAGAACTCCCACGCAATGGCTTCAGAGCAACAATGAGAGGACGCCCCTTTTCAAGATGCTGTTGCAAATCTGCCCAATCGCCATGAAATGCGAAGGTGCGGAATTTTTGCTCTTGCAAATACTGCACAAGGGCAGAGGCGTAGATTCCGTGACCGACGCTGGAGTAAAGGCTACGTTGGATTTGTGCCTCGTCGGCGCCGTGAGCACTGTTGGTTGACCGTCCCTGCTGCTGCCAATACTGCATCACCATCGCAATACTCGCCGCGCCGCAGCCGTCCTTCTCTTGCCTGACAAAAGGCACGTCAAGCGAAATGTCGGACGGAGCAGCGGCGGCGAACACGCCAGCGAACGTAAATAGAACGATGAGCGCTCTAGCAGCGCGTGAAAACATCAATGACCTATCGAGTCGCAACCACAATGATGATGACCACCACGACTGCAGCGATGATTAAGAGATCGTCAAACCGAGTTAGGTGACCTGCGGCAAAGTCACGTTCGGCATTCGCAGCCCGCGATGCCAATTGGGCGAGTTCCTGATCGCTGAGGCTTGCAACAGCAGATCTGACCTGAGTGGGATCCGCGTGTACGGAGAGCATGGCCTTCTCTGCACGCTCGCCGGTAAGAAATCCACGAACTGTCTCAATGTTTCGTTGCCGCGTTTGGGAAACGCTTATAGCCTCTTTCTGTAAATCCGAAGGACTCACTAAATGGCTCGTCTCGGCCATGAGATTGGCGGGAACCGCGAAGAGGATCGTCAAAACGCTGGCTACAAATACGCGAACCCATTGTGCACGATCAGAAAACATTTCCGAACTCCTTGCCGACTCGAATGTAATGTCACTGGGCAGCTTGGATGCACTCCCTTGTTCCAGGGGTTTTACCGGAAATTGTCGAAGATCGTACCTAAAATTGCCCACCCGACCGAGCCACTCTGGATAAAGCGGTTACTTTCGTCGTATCACTCCGGCTTTTATGTCGGGAAGAGTTCTATCGCATAATCGGTCCGGTATGAACAAGTCATCCATATTGGCCGCCGTTTTTTTAACGATCTTTGCATTGCCTTTCTGCGGCGCTGGGTTATTTGTGCTTCTTGTGGGATTTCATGCGTCGGAGGTTGCGGGTCCGCTCAGAGGGAATCCAGCACCCACATTCATTCGGATTGTCATCGGACTCGTATTTTCGTGCGTTGGTTTCGGTTTACTCGCCGCTGTAGTG